>JANOTM010000385.1:0-7904 GCA_031416355.1 Gammaproteobacteria bacterium | reverse complement strand
CAATGCGTCCCCCAGCCGTCGTTTTTTGCCGGCTGGCACTGTTCGCGCAGGACATACACATCCCCTACATACACCATGGCCGCCACTTCCTGCATCTCAGGATGGGCGCGTTCCTCTGCGCGTATCAGGGCGCCTATCTTGGCGGCCAACTTAGAAGTTAGCTTGAACAAGCATTTCATCTCACACCTCCCCGCGGTTTCCCACAGCGACATTCAATTAACCAAGTAATCAGCAAGGACCATGCCAGGCCCGGGACACTGCTTTTCCGCCGGGATAGGCCTATGTGCAGGGATGCGCCGTCAGATAGCCGGCGGTTGCCGCCGCGCAGCGTCATGGGGTGTATCAGTGGCTGGAGAGGAAATGCCCGATGCGGCTCACGCCTTCCTTAAGCCTGTCTAGGGTATTGGCATAGGAAAAACGCACATGCCGTTGCGGCTGATGGTCGCCGAAATCCAGGCCTGGGGTGACAGCCACACCGGCGATGTCCAGCAATTGTAAACAGAACGCCTGGCTGTCGGGGCTAAAGCGACTGCTGTCGGCATACAAATAAAACGCGCCCTGGGGGAGCACGGGAATACCAAAACCCAGGTCGCGCAGGGCCGGCAGCAGAAAATCCCGGCGCTCGCGAAATAGGTCGCGGCGCTGCTGCAACTCGGCCTCGACCTCGGGCCGAAAAGCCGCCATGGCGGCGTATTGCGCCGGGGTGTTGGGGGCGAGAAAAATGTTCTGCGCCAGTTTGTCTATGTCCGGCACATACGCCGCGGGTGCCACCAGCCAGCCCAGGCGCCATCCCGTCATACCATAATATTTGGAGAAACTATTCACCACGAAAACATCCGGGCCATGGGCGAGCGCACTTACGGGGTCAAGGCCATAAGTTAAACCGAGATAAATCTCGTCCACGATCAAACAACCGTCGAGTTCAGCCACCACGTCTACAATTTTTGCCATTTCCGCCGGCGCCACCAGCGTACCCGTAGGGTTGGAAGGCGAGGCGATCAACACAGCGCGTGTGCGCGACGTCCAGTGTTGCCGCACGAGTTCCGCGGTGAGCTGGTAGCCGGTGCCCGCATCCACCGGCACCAACCTGGCCTCGCCCTCGAACAAACGCACGAAATGGCGGTTGCAGGGATAGCCTGGATCCGCCATCAACACCTCGTCGCCAGGATCGATCAGCACGCCGAAGATCAGCTGCAAAGCACCGGAGGCCCCGGGGGTGACCACCACCCTTTCCGCCGCAGGACGCATGCGCGCAGGATAGCTGGCGGCGATGGCGGCGCGCAGTTCGCTTAAGCCTAGGGCTGAGGTGTAATGAGTATGGCCCTGGCGCAAGGCGTCGATGCCGGCCTGCACGATGGCCGCGGGTGTGGGGAAATCCGGCTCGCCGATTTCCATATGTATGATGGAACGCCCGGTGGCCTCCAGTGCCCGCGCCCGCGCTAAAATATCCATCACGTGAAACGGTGCGATGCGGGACATGCGCGCGGCGACCGGTTTCATGATCTACTCTCCTGAGTGTAGTGGCGGCAAGACTTTTCAGCAGCCGGTTAATCGTCGCGCTGGTGCAGGCGCTGCGCCATGGCTACATCAAATATCCCGCTGAACTGTCCCCGACCCTGGTGCCGGGTAAATGGTCGATCCGGCTCGCCTAAATGGTCCAACACCAGAGCGGCACCGCTGAAATCATGATCGCGCGTATAGTCGTTTACCGTGATCACGGTTTTAAGCCCAGCGCCGCGGGCCGCTAGCAGGCCATTGGCGGAATCTTCGAAGACCAGGCAGTCATCCTGGGTCAGCGCCATGTGCTCCAAAACATAATGATAAATATCCGGCGCCGGTTTCTTCGCTGGCACGACATCGCCGGCGGCGATGATCTCGAACCAGTCCACGGCATCCGGCGCCAGGGCGTGTTCCAGGAGGGCGGTGACATTGGCCGGCGTAGTGGTGGTGGCAATGGCCAGACGCAGGCCGGCGCTGCGCGCTGCGCGCAACAACCGCGCCACGCCCGGGCGCAAGGGAATTTCCGCGCGCGCCAACAACGCCGTGTAATGCCGGGTTTTCGCCGCATGCAGGCGCGCCACAAGTTCGGTAAAGTTAGCCGGTTTGGAATAATCGGGCCGGAAACGGGCTATGTAATGATGCATGCGTTCCTTACCCCCGGTCACGGCCAGCAATTCTCCATAGAGGGCCACATCCCAATGCCAGTCCAGACCGGCCTCGGCAAACGCCAAGTTGAACGCCGGACGGTGGCCGTCGCGTTCGGTATCCGCCAGGGTACCGTCCACATCAAATAACAAGGCTTGCAACGGCACGGCATGATCCCTTATTTTTACGAAGCGTTAAGCAACTCATTATCGCCCAAATGATAGATATACGGAATGGTGTACTTCTTGCAGGAATACTCCTTGCGCCCTACCCCCTTTATCTGGTATAGATGCGCGCTTGAGTTTTTTGCCAGTCGCCCTACGCGCCTCTGGCGCAGGAGTGTATCGATGCCGATCAGCAAGAAAAAAGAATCCGCCAGCGCCCATATCCACGGGATTAAACCCTATGTGGAGAAGAAGGGCGAAAAGTACATGAGCAAACGCATGCTGGAACATTTCCGGGAAATATTGCTCGCCTGGAAACAGGAGCTGCTGGAAGAAGTCACGCGCACCGTGCATAGCATGCAGGACGAAACCGCCAATCATCCGGACCCGAACGACCGCGCCAGCCAGGAAACCGACATCTCCCTGGAGCTGCGTAACCGCGACCGCGAACGTAAGCTCATCAAAAAAATCGAAGAGGCCAACGCCACCATCGATACCGGCGACTACGGTTACTGCGAGACCTGCGGTGTCGAAATCGGTGTCCAGCGCCTGGAAGCACGTCCCACGGCAACCCTGTGCATAGACTGTAAAACACTGGACGAGATCCGCGAAAAACAAATGGGTTGATGCGGATCCGGCGCTGCGTGAGGCGCGCGATCATTAACTAGACAAAAAAAAGGGGGGCCTTGGCCCCCCTTGGCATTACCACATCTTAATCTTACTAAAGAGGAAATCGGGGAGTCGTTTTGCTTAGCCTGCTTATTCGCAACGCCACCATTGCCCGGCCCGACGGCAGTACCTTTCCCGCGGACCTCGCATGCGCGGATGGCAAGATCGTCCGCATTGATAACACCATTGTCGCGCCCGCGGAAGAAACCATAGACGCCGCCGGCAAACTGTTGTTGCCCGGGGTAATCGACCCACAAGTACACTTCCGCGAACCCGGCAAGGAATACAAAGAAGACCTGCACAGTGGCTCGCGCGCCGCGGCGCGCGGCGGCGTCACTAGCTTCCTCGAAATGCCCAATACCGATCCCCCTACTACCGATCAACGCGCACTCGACCTCAAGCTCGCACTCGCGGCGCAAAAGTCGGTGGTAAATTACGGATTCTTCATCGGTGCCACGCCGCACAATCTGGACGATCTCAACAGCGTCACGTCGGTCTGCGGCATCAAGATTTTCATGGGCGCCAGCACCGGCAGCCTGCTGGTCAACCGCGAACAAGACCTGGAGCGTATCTTCGCCCACGGTACGCGCCTGATCGCGGTACACGCCGAAGACGAGGCCCGCATCCAGTCACGTACGCCGCAATTCGCTGGCCGTACCGATGCGGCCGCGCATTCTGAACTGCGCGATAATGAATGCGCGCTCATCGCCACGCGCTTGGCCCTGTCGTTGTCCAAGAAATACCATCGACGCCTGCACATATTGCATCTTTCCACCCACGAAGAAGTGGCCCTGCTGCGCCAGGATAAACCCGCATGGGTCACGGCCGAGGTCATACCCAATCATCTGTTGCTCAATATCAACGACTACGCCGAAAAAGGTACGCTGGTACAAATGAATCCGCCGATCCGAAAATCTCAAGACAACGCCGCATTGTGGGCCGGATTGCACGACGGCATCCTCGATTTCATCGCCACCGACCATGCGCCGCACACCCTGGAAGAAAAGCTGCAAGGATTTCCCAAGGCACCGGCCGGCATGCCCGGCGTGGAGACCTCGCTACCGCTCATGCTCACCCAAATGCAGGCCGGCCGCTGCACCTTGGCGGAAATTCAGAAGTGGATGTGTTACGGTCCGGCACACGGCTATGGCATCGCCAATAAAGGCAAAATCCTGGAAGGCTGGGATGCCGACCTGACGCTCGTGGATATGGACACCATTAAACCAGTGCGCAACACCGAGACCTTCACTAAAGTAAAATGGTCGCCCTATGCCGGCCGCGAATTAACCGGCTGGCCGGTGTATACCATTGTCGGAGGAAGCGTCGTGTTCGACCAAGGCCGCATCCGCCCCGGCGTTTTGGGTAAGCCCCTCACATACAGCGTTTGAGCATCCCATGGAATTAATTCTTATCGCTAAAGCCGCCTTGCTCGGCATCGTGGAAGGTCTGACCGAGTTTCTTCCGGTCTCATCCACCGGACACTTGATCATCGTCGGCGAATTGTTGGATTTCAACGATGACAGGGGTAAAGCCTTCGAGATGATCATACAGCTGGGTGCGATTCTGGGTGTGGTCTGGGACTACCGCGGCCGCGTCGGCCGCCTGATCATGGGGCTGAACCGCAAACACGAACAGATTTTTGCCTTGAACCTTTTTATTGCCTTCCTGCCGGCGGCCGTGATCGGCCTGTTGTTCCACGACCAGATCAAAACCTATCTCTTCGGCACCACCACCGTGGGCATCGCATTGATCGTCGGCGGCATACTCATATTGATCATCGAACGCTTGCCGCTGCCGGTGCGCATAGACAGTATCGAAAACGTGAAGCCTTTGGATGCCCTGAAAATCGGCATCGCCCAGGTATTCTCGCTGTTTCCAGGTGTGTCGCGCTCCGGCGCTACCATCATGGGCGGCTTGCTCACGGGCCTGACGCGCACCACCGCCACCGAGTTCTCATTTTTTCTCGCCATGCCGGTGATGTTCGCGGTCTTCTTCTTCGAGGTGATTAAAAATCACAGCCTGTTGCAGATGTCGGATCTGCCGATGTTTGCCGTGGGATTTATCATGTCGTTCGTGACCGCGCTGGTGGTGGTGCGAATATTTCTCAAATATGTCGCGGGACACAACTTCACTCTCTTCGCCTACTATCGCATCGTCTTTGGCGCGCTGGTGTTGGTGTGGTTCAGGTAAACGTGCATGGAACTCTTGACCCAGTTTGTTGACATCGTCCTGCATCTCGACCGGTACTTGCTGGAATTCCTCAAGGATTACGGCCTGTGGGTGTATGCTCTACTGTTCGCCATTATTTTCGCCGAGACCGGACTCGTGGTAGCGCCCTTCCTGCCGGGAGACTCGCTACTGTTTGCCGCCGGCGCGCTGGCGGCAGGCAGCGGCCTCGACATCTACTGGCTGATCCCGCTCCTTATTACCGCCTCGTTCAGCGGGGACAACACCAACTACTGGATAGGCTACCACGTCGGCCCCAAGGTATTCCGGCGTGCCCATTCGCGACTGCTGAATCTCGCGTATCTCGAGCGCGCGCACGTCTTCTATGAGCGCCATGGCGGCAAAACCGTATTGCTCGCGCGCTTCCTGCCCATACTGCGCACCTTTGCGCCCTTCGTCGCCGGCATCGGCCGTATGCCTTATGCGCGCTTTCTGGCCTTTAGTTTCATCGGTAGTATCTTGTGGGTAAGTCTGTTCGTCCTTGCCGGTTTCTATTTCGGCCAACTGGCGGTGGTGCGTCAGAACCTGACTCTGGTCATGCTCGGGATTATTGTGGTGTCGATATTGCCGGGCTTCATCGCGTGGGTGCGGCATAGGCTAACGGCAGATACAAGAGAAAAGTAAAACTCAACCCTAGGCAGCCGCGCCTTCGGGGTTACTTGCATCTTTCCTCTTGTATCTTTTCTCTGCCTTTAATTATCCCCTCGGATGATGCTTAGCATGCAGGCTCTTCAAGCGCTCCCGTGCCACCTGCGTGTAGATCTGAGTAGTAGACAGATCGGCATGGCCTAGCAGCATCTGCACCACGCGTAGGTCGGCACCGTGGTTGAGCAGATGGGTGGCGAATGCGTGGCGCAGGGTGTGAGGTGAAAGATTCTTTTCGATGCCGGCGGATTTGGCGTGGCGTTTGATATTGTGCCAAAAGGCCTGGCGCGTCATGGCGCCGCCGCGCGTGGTGGGGAACAAGGCATCGGTCACATTTTTTTTTATCAATTGCGCGCGTCCCTCGACAAAATACGTGGCCAACCACGCCAGCGCCTCCTCACCCAGGGGGACCAGACGTTCTTTGCCACCCTTGCCTATTACCCGTACCACACCCTGGCTGGTACTGAGTTGGGATAACGTCAGCCCTACCAGTTCCGACACCCGCAGGCCCGTGGCATACAAAGTTTCCAGCATCGCCCGGTCGCGCAGCCCCAGAGGGGTTGATGTATCCGGCGCGTGAAGCAAGGTTTCCACTTGGGCTTCCGTGAGGGATTTAGGCAAGGCGCGCACCAGCGTGGGGCTGTCCACCTGGGCAGTGGGGTCGTCGCTCACTACACCTTCGCGCACCAGGTAACGATAGAAGCGCCGTAGGCTGGACAGCATGCGCGCACTGGTACCGGGGCGCGCTCCAGCATCGACACACACGGCAAGATAAGTGCGCAGTTGCGTGCGGGACGCCTGCGGCAACCCGGGTGCAGTGGCATGCAACCACGCCGCGTAGGCGCGTATATCACTGCGGTAGGCCGATAGGGTATGGGGGCTCAGTCCCGATTCCATCCACAGGGCGTCGAGGAAGCGCTCGATAATAGCCTGGTCCGGCGTATCCGCGATAACGGACACCTTACCCGGCTTCATGTTGCAGTAACCACTGTTTGATATGGAGGGCGCCTGGCACCCGGCCACCGGTATAACCGCCGACACCGGTGCTCGCCACCACGCGATGACACGGGACGATAATAGGAACGGGGTTGGCACGGCACGCACCGCCCACGGCACGCGGTCCGCTATGGATGCGCGCAGCGAGATCGCCGTAACTCAACACCTTGCCCGTGGGTATGCGGCGCATGGCGCGCCACACACGCTGCTGGTACGCCGTACCGACCAGGCTTAAGGGTAAGGTAAATGCAAAAGCCGGGTCATGGAAATACGCCACTAACTGGGCCACGACGTCCCGCGCCAGAGAGGTGGTCGGCCTACGCGCTGGTACTTTTCGATTAAGAAAATCGATGCACGTCAAGGTATCGTCGGCCACAATGCCGAGCACACCCACGGGTGAGATTACTACTGCATGATAAGAGGTGGCGCGAGTAGGCATAGTTTAAAGACAGAGAAAAGATACAAGAGAAAAGTAACCCTAGGCAATGTCTATCACTAATGTCTATCACTGGGGTGAATGGCACTTAACTTAAGGCAGTTCCCTATTCACTGTAGGGTGGGCGAGGCACGCAGTATGTGCCGTAACCCACCAGAGGTGCCGCAGGCACTCATTAAAAAGGCGTTGTGTTGCTACGCAACGCCTGGTGGGTTACGCAAAAAACGCTAACCCACCCTACATTTGAGCTTAAGGGAACCTCTAAAAATTCAAATTTCCGTCATTCCCGCGAAAGCGGGAATCCAGAAGCTGCAGATTTATCATCTGTTTCAAAATTCTGGATTCCCGCTTTCGCGGGAATGACGAATTATTAGAGGTTCCCTTAAGTAAGTGCCATTCCATCCTGGGGCTACTTTTCTCTTTTCTCTGCCTTTTAGACCTTCTCAGTAATACGCGCGGCCTTGCCCGAGAGATCGCGCAAGTAATACAGCTTGGCGCGGCGCACCGCGCCCTTGCGTTTGACTTCGATTTTGGCAAGCTGCGGGCTGTACAACGGGAACACCCGTTCCACGCCTTCGCCGTAAGACACCTTGCGCACGGTAAAAGAGGAATTCGCGCCGCGG
>JANOTM010000384.1:0-7877 GCA_031416355.1 Gammaproteobacteria bacterium | reverse complement strand
GGTTTTTTTCACCGGCGCATCGCCGTCGCGCATGAGGGCGCGCAGGGCAGTGGGGGCGGTGTAGAAGATATTCACCTTGTGTTTATCAATGACCTGCCAAAAGCGCGAAACGTCCGGATACGTGGGTATGCCCTCGAACATGAGGGAGATGGCGCCGTAGGCCAAGGGGCCGTACACAATATAGGTATGCCCAGTGACCCAGCCCACGACCGCGGTGCACCAGTAGATGTCGCCGTCGTGATAATCGAAGACATATTTATGCGTGATCGCCGCGAACAACAGGTAACCACCGGTGGTGTGCAGCACGCCTTTGGGTTTGCCGGTGGAGCCGGAGGTATAAAGAATAAATAAGGGATCTTCCGCGTCCATTTCTTCCGCAACACAGTTGGCCGGGGCCAGCTCCATGGCATCGTGGTACCAAATGTCGCGTCCGTCTTTCCAGGCGATCTTGCCGCCAGTGTGTTTGACCACCAGCACGGTATGCACCCCAGGGCAGGCAGCGAGGGCGGTGTCGGTATTGCCCTTGAGGGGTATGGCCTTGCCGCCGCGTACGCCTTCATCGCTGGTAATGACCACGCGACAATCGGAATCGAGGATGCGGTCCTTGAGTGATTCGGGCGAGAAGCCACCAAACACTACCGAGTGCACGGCGCCGATGCGCGCGCAGGCGAGCATGGCGATGGCGGCTTCCGGGATCATGGGCATGTAAATGCACACCCGGTCGCCTTTTTTTACGCCGCGGCTTTTCAGGACATTGGCGCAGCGGCTGACGGCGGCGTGCAGTTCGCGGTAAGTGATCTGCTTGGATTTTGCCGGGTCGTCGCCTTCCCAAATGAGGGCGATTTGATGACCGCGTTTTTCCAGATGGCGGTCTACGCAGTTGTAACACGCATTAAGCTTGCCACCCTGGAACCAGCGGATGATGCCCTTGGAAAAATCCGACTCCAGTACTTTGCTCCAGGGTTTGGACCAGGTAAGGAAGCCCTTGGCCTGTTCCGCCCAGTATCCGTCCGGGTCGGCGACCGAGCGGTCATAGTGCTCGCGGTATTTTTTTTCGGTGATATAGGCGCGTTGGTCCCATTCGGCGGAAATGGGGTAGGTTTTATTGGTGGACACGGGTCTTCCTCGTTGTTCTGGCCGTTGCCGGTAAAGAATGGTAACTGAAGCATAAAATACCACACACTGTAGACTACACAATAAAAAGCGTGAGCCGTTAGTCAGTCCGAAACAACGATGCTGGGCGTCATAGGTAGATTGGCAGTACGCCAGTGGGCCAGGGCCCATTTCCATACGTCGCCGAGATCGCTGGCGGCCAGTTCCTTGGGCGGCCTCTGGCCAAGAAAATGCAGCGCCCGAATCAGCGATGGCGCCGTTTCTTCAGGCTTTAGAGGCAGTGCGCCGGTCTGTTTGCTGAGTTTTTCGCCGCGCGCGTTTATTGCAATAGGCAAATGTAAATAGGACAAGGGCGGCAGCGTTAATAAACGTTGCAAATGAATCTGGCGTGGGGTGGATTGTAGAACATCGAGACCCCGCACTACCTCGGTAATTTCCTGGGCCGCGTCGTCTAACACTACTGCAAGTTGGTAGGCGTAAAAACCATCGGCGCGCCGTATCACGAAATCGCCGGTGTCGGTGGCGAGATGGTGTCGAATGTTTCCTCGCAGCCGGTCGTGAAAGTCGATCACCGTTCCTTGGGTATGTACGCGCCAAGCCCGGGCCGTGCGACCCGCGGGTAGGCCGCCGCGGCAAGTGCCAGGATAAATGGGCCCCTCTACACCAGCGAGACTTGAATCCGCCACTTCGCGCCGGCTGCAGGCGCATGGGTACACAGCGTCCAGCCGCCGCAGTTGCTCCAGGGCCGCGGCATAGGCCTCTAGTCGCTGACTTTGGTAACTCACCGGACCATCCCATTCCAGACCGAAGGATTCCAGGGTACGCAAAATGGCATCGTCAGCGCCGGGTAGGGTGCGCGCGCTGTCCACATCCTCCATGCGCACTAGCCATGCTCCCCCATGGGCCCGCGCCTGCAAATAACTACCCACCGCCGCCACCAGTGAGCCGAAATGCAGGGGGCCGGTGGGCGAGGGCGCGAAGCGCCCGCGATAGGGGGCGGGGATGCAAGTATTAGACATAACACCTTAAATAGTACCGCAGTAATGTCGCAGTAGCAGAGGTAGGGTGGGCATCGCCCACCAGCGCGTGCCAGCCGAAGCCGCGTGTGGTGGGCGGTGCCCACCCTACACACTACAAACCAGGTATTTATGTCGCTATGTTTAGTTGTGAAAGAATCAGTCATGCCGCAAGATGTAGTGCTGTTTGTGACCGCTATTTGATGCCCTTAATGTTTCCTTCTATGGCCGCCTGTTCCACCAGTTTTTCGAAGGCATCCGCGCCCATGAGTCCGCGTTCCGCCACGATGTCGCGCACCGGTCGCCCGCTGCTTTGGGATTCCTTGGCGACTTCCGCCGCCGCGGCGTAGCCGATGGCGGTGTTGAGCAGCGTCGCGAGGCCAACGCTGGCGTGGGCGTAGGCGCGGCAGCGATCGCGATCCACGGTCAGGCCCTTGAGGTTATGGGTAGTCGTGGCATTCATGGCGTTGGTAAGCCAGTCCAGGGCATCGAACAGGGCCGAGCCCAGGGCCGGCATCATGACATTGAGCTCCAGTTGGCCGGCCTGGGTCATGAGGGCGATGGCCGCGTCTTGCCCCAGGACTTGATAACATACTTGGTTCAGCATTTCGAACATCACCGGGTTGACCTTGCCCGGCATGATGCTGGAGCCAGGCTGTACCGCCGGCAGCAGGATTTCGGCGAGCCCGGTGCGCGGGCCGGACGCCAGCAAGCGCATGTCGTTGCTGATGCGCGTGACCTCCAGCGCCAGGGCGCGCACCGCGTTAGACAGTTGCAACAGATCGGTCATGGACTGCATTTGGGCGCTCAGATCCGTCGCCGGACGCACCGCTTCGCCGGTGAGCTTGGCCAGTTCCTGCGCTACCCGCGCAATATAACCGGGACTGGTATTGAGTCCGGTGCCGGCGGCCGAGCCGCCCAGGCCGATGTCGCACAACAACGGCCGGGTGGCATCCAGCTGCTGGCCGCAGCGCCGTAATGTCCAGGCATAGGCGAGGAATTCCCGCCCCAGGGTGGTGGGTACCGCGTCTTGCAGATGGGTGCGTGCGCTTTTGAGGGTAGTGGCCTCTTGTTTGCCTATGCGCTCGTATTCCGCGGCCATGGCCGCCACTGCCGCCAGCAGGCGCGGGAGTTTGGTCAAGGCTGCCAGCCGGATAGCGGTGGGTATGGTATCGTTGGTGCTCTGCCCCATATTGACGTGGTCGTTGGGATTGATGGGTTGGTAAACGCCTTTTTTCCCGCCCAGGGCCACGTTCGCCAGGTTGGCGATGACTTCGTTGGTATTCATATTGTGGCTGGTCCCAGCGCCGGCCTGAAACCGGTCCACCACGAATTCTGCATGGTATTGGCCTACTATAATATTGTCGGCCGCCTGAATGATGGCGCCGGCGGTGGGGTCATCCAGCCAGCCGGCCACCCGATTGGCGCTGGCGGCGGCACGTTTGATGCGCGCATGGGCGACAATAAAGTCGCTATCGGGACCGCGTCCGGAGATGGGAAAGTTTTTTACGGCGCGCGCCGTCTGTATCCCATACCAGGCGTCGCTCGGTACCGGAAATTCACCTAGGCTGTCTTTTTCGATGCGTACGGACATGGGTATGGGAACTCCGGAGGGTTCAAGTTGCCGAAACGGCGTTGCGGTGATTATATAGTAGGTACGGGCCGGTTTCTGTGCCCATATCCGGACTTAGAATAACTCTTTAGGAATAACTCCTAACTGACGGGCGTCTGTGTTATGAGCCACAGGAGACAGCGCATGACGATGTTAGGAAGACAGTTGGCGGCATGGGTACTGCTGGCGCCGCTAATGGTATCGGCGGCAGGACCGGACGTGCGCCTTATGGCTATGGACGGCAAGCAACGGAATGCCAATGAATTCATCGGTCAAGGTAAATGGACGGTGGTGGCGGTATGGGCCGCGGATTGCGCCATATGCAATCAAGAAATTCATCACATGGCGTCGTTTCATGCCGCCCATAAGGACACGGACGCCACGGTTCTCGGGGTGAGTATCGATGGTCGCGATAGAAAGAAGCAGGCCCTGGGGTTTGTTCAGGGGCATAGGCTCGCTTTCCCCAATCTCCTGGCGGAACTGCCGCAAATGCAAAAATTTGGCGGCGGACCGGTGATGGGTACGCCGACCTATTTCATTTATTCCCCCCAGGGTAAATTGCTCGCCGCCCAAGTCGGACCCATTACCCAGGAGCACGCGGAAAAATACATCGCCAAAGCGGCACTCGCTCAAGCCCGAACCGACGCAAGAAAAAAAACACCCCCAGGAGGTTAGCGCTATGCATTCCAAGAACGTACTGCGATGGGTAACGATGGGCGTGCTGGTGGCGGCCCTGAGCGCGCAGGCGGCGGACACGCGCGACCCACAGAAATACTTCTTCGACCAGAATTTTGGTAATCTTAAAGACGAAGCGGAAGCGGTGCGTGCCGAGAACAAGCTCGGTGTTCTGATCATGTTCGAGACCGCGGACTGTCCTTGGTGCGAGAAAATGATGTCCTCGGTGCTGAATCAGGTGCGGGTGCAAGAGTATTATCGCAAGCACTTTCGGGCCTTACAGGTGGATACCAACGGCGATGTGCCGTTGGTGGATTTTTCCGGCAAGGAAATGCCGCAGAAGGATTTTGCCTTTGGGCATAACCGTGTGCGCGCCACGCCGGTATTTGCATTTTTCGATACCCAGGGAAAGCTCATGACTAAATATACCGGCGCCACCAAAGATGCAGAGGAGTTTTTGTGGCTAGGGGAGTTCGTGGTGAGCGGCACCTACAAAACGACGAATTTCACGGCCTACAAGCGCGAGCGCTTGGCGGCGGCGAAAAAATAACGCATTTCTGGCTTAAGGCTGACATGATCGAGTTGCCCCGGTTGCTGTCAGGTGGACTGTGCAATCAGCTTCTGATATCTCTATATCCTTCGATTAAGATGAAAACGCGCACCGCCCGGCCCTCATCCCCACCCTTCTCCCGCAGGGAGAAGGGCTTAAAACCCCTCTCCTGTGGGAGAGGGGCGGGGATGAGGGCTGGAGCTAGCAGCTAGGTCCGATCATTTTGTTAGGAAATCTAAGGATTTACCCGCAGCGAATACGTCAGGTATTTTTTGCCGGCCTATGCTGGGCCGGCTTTCCGGTGTGTGCCCAGACGCTTTCCGAACCACTCACCCTGGAGCAAGCACTCGCCATGGCCGACCTGCCGCACCCGGATCTGGACTTGGCCGGGGCGCGGCTCGAAGGCGCACGTGCCGAACTCGAGCAGGTGCGATCCACCACCGGCCTGCGTTCGTACCTGGATCTAACACCCCAGGCGGTTCGCCCGGCACCGGATAATGACATCGTTGGCGACAGTCGCGCGCGTCTGTTTGCCGGCAAGCGTTTGTACGACTTTGGCCGCAGCCGTGCCTTGGAAGAGGGCGCACGTTCTACCATTGAAGCGCGCGAGTCGGCGTTCCTGGATGCCCGTCTGCGGCGACGCTTGGAGATCATGGCGCGTTTTTTCGATGTCATCCTGGCGGACCTGCGCTACGCCGTGGATACCGAGACCATGTCGTCGGCCTACGTTGCATTCGATCGGGGGCGCCGACGCCATGGGCTAGGCCAGGTTTCCGATGTGGACCTGCTGGAGCTCGAATCCCGCTATCAGCAAAACTTGGTGACGCGCACCCAGAGTCAGAAACGCCAAACGAGTACGCGCTCGCAGCTGGCGCTGGCACTTAATCGCCCGGAGGAATTGCCGCGCGATCTGGTGCGTCCGGTGCTGGCCACGGGCGCACGGGAAATTCCTGACTATATGGCCTTATATGAGCAGGCGCGTGCCCTTAACCCGGCGCTGCGCGCAGCCCGCAGCGAAACTGCGGCGACACGCACCGCGCTCGCGGCCGAACGTGCCCGTCGCCGACCGGTGCTGAGCGCCGAGGCGGAAGCCGCCTGGTATGAGCGTGAGTTTGCTTCGCGCGATGAACTGCGCGCCACTTTGAATCTACGCATTCCTCTCTACCAGGGCGGCGAGGATAGCGCTGCCGTGGCCAAGGCGCTGGCGCGCCTGCATGAACAGGAGGCCCGGCTCGCCCGGGCCGAACTCGAATTGCGCCAGACGGTATTGGATTTGGTCCAGGAGGCGGAAACACAAAAAGTCGCACTCACCGCAGCCAAACTCAAGCTGTCCTATCGCGATCTGCACCTGGACCGCAGCCGTGCCCTGTACGAAATGGAAGTGCGTACCGATCTGGGCGATGCCATGACCCGCATCACCGAGGCGCAATGGGAAGCGGCACAGGCGGAATTCAGTCTGGCCCTGGCGTGGGCGAAAATCGATGCGCTGACCGGCGATTTGTCGGCCACTACGGCACAGGAGAAGAATCAATGAGACAGGTGTTTACTTTGATATGTATAGGTTTGTCTGTCACGACGCTGCTGGTGGCGCCACCCGCCTCCGCCGCCGGCGTAGACGCGGTAGTGGAGTGGTCGCGCCGCGTGGAGCTGAGCGTTCCAGTCTCCGGCGTTATTGCACAAGTCCACGTGGACGCCGGTGACCGGGTGAAGCGCGGTCAGGCCCTGCTGGTGTTGGATGCAGCACCGTTCCAGGCGGCGCTCAAACAGGCGCAGGCGCTGGTGGCACAGCGCAAACTGGAGCGCGACGACCGGCAACGGGACTACCGTCAGGCCAAGGAGTTGTATGAGCGTACAGTATTGTCCACGGTGGAATTCGAGAACGCCCGCACTCAGCAGGCGCGCACCGAGGCCGCGTATCAGGAGGCGCAGGCGATGCTGGACGACCGGCGTTACCGCTTGCGTGTCAGCACGCTCCGGGCGCCGTTCGATGGCGTCGTACTCCAGCGGCTGGGGCAGCCCGGCCAAACCGTGGCAACGGATCTCAAGCCACCGATCTTGTTGGTTGTCGCTGCCGCCGGCGAATATATTGCGCGCGCACGGCTACCGGCGGAGCGCATCGCTGGATTAAAGGCTGGCCAGGGGGTCAGCGTGCAAGTGCTGGGAGAGAAATTTTCCGCCAAGGTAAAAAATGCCGGCTTGGAGCCCTTGGCCCAGACCAGTACAGCGGATGCCCAATACGAAGTCGACGTGGTCTTCGAGACGCCGCATGTGCTGCGCGCTGGCCAGCGTGCCATTATCGAGATTCCATAAATACCCATGTCCGCGTACCCGTGCATGCATTACCTCGTGTCCGGCTGGGTGCAGGGGGTGGGTTATCGCGCCTCGGCGCGGGACGCGGCGCAGCGTCTTGGTCTTACTGGATGGGTACGCAATACGCCACAGGGTAAAGTGGAGCTGATCGCCTGCGGCGATGCCGCCGCCCTGCATGAATTCGAGGCGTGGTTATGGCAGGGCCCAGATCAGGCGCAGGTCACCGCAGTGGTAAAATCGGTGGCGGCGTTTGCCGATTTCACCGGCTTTGACATACAGGGCTAGCGTTGGCAGTTGTGGCGTTTACTGCCGGTAACAAGTGGTGTTGAGCGTTTTATAAACCAGCGCTGGGTACTGGCGGCTGCCGCGACTACCATTGTAGCGCGCCAGGGCCAGGACGCGGTTGCCGTGTTCTTTGGCGAGATAAAATTTCAAGATAGTGCAGCCGTAGCGCAGGTTAGTTTTGTCGTGAAACAGGCTATCTCCCGGTCGGCCGATTTCTTTCAGCCAGAAAGGCATTATCTGCATCAGCCCGCGCGCACCGGCGCGGGAAATGGCGTAGCTGTTAAAGTTGCTTTCTACTTGTATCACGGACAGCACT
>JANOTM010000383.1:0-6719 GCA_031416355.1 Gammaproteobacteria bacterium | reverse complement strand
GAGCGTGTGACGGTCGAGGTAATACGGCCAGACGTCACGGTCTGGCGAGGTGTGTTGACGCGCGGCCAATTGCATCAACTTATCGACGTACTCATAGACAAGACCCTAGCCCCGTGCCGCCGCGCGTTGCGCGATGCCCATATTCCGCTCACGGAAATTAAAGAAGTCGTGATGGTGGGCGGCTCCACGCGCATGCCGCGGGTGCGGGAAAAGGTGGCGCAATTCTTCGGGCGCGCGCCGCTCACGGATATCGATCCGGATAAAGTCGTGGCCTTGGGCGCGGCGATACAGGCCGACATCCTCGCCGGCAACAAGCCGGACGCCGACATGTTGCTGTTGGATGTGATCCCGCTGTCTCTGGGCATAGAAATCATGGGCGGCATGGTGGAAAAAATCATACCCCGCAATTCGACCATCCCTATCGCCAAGGCGCAGGAATTTACTACCTTCAAAGATGGTCAGACCGCCATCGCCATACACGTGTTACAGGGTGAGCGCGAGCTGGTGGCCGATTGCCGTTCTCTGGCGCGTTTCGAGCTGCGCGGTATTCCGCCCATGGTGGCGGGTGCCGGCCGCATACGGGTGACGTTCCAGGTGGATGCCGATGGACTATTGAGTGTCTCGGCCCACGAACAGACCAGCGGCGCGCAGGCGAGCATCGTGGTGCAGCCATCCTATGGGCTGACCGATAGAGAAATCGAACAAATGTTGCGCGATTCCCTTGTCTATGCCAAAGACGACAGCGTGGCGCGGGCATTGCGCGAGAAACAGGTGGATGCGGATCGGGCCGACGTCGCTGTGGCCGCCGCCTTGGCCGCCGATGGTGCTGCATTGTTGAGTCCGGCGGAGCGCGGCGCCATCGAACGCAGCCTGCAAGAATTACGCGCGGCGCGTACCGGCAGCGACGGCGAGCGTATTAAGCGTGCGCTGGATGCCCTGGACATGAGCACCCGGGATTTCGCCGCACGCCGTATGGATGCCGGTATACGCCAGGCCTTGGCGGGGCACCGGCTGGAAGAATTTAAATAGGAAACAGTCATGGCGACTTTGACGTTTTTACCGCATGCGGAAATCTGTCCGCAAGGCGCAGTGATCGAGGCGGCACCCGGCATCAGTATCTGCGATGCCGCGCTCCAGGCCGGCATACCCATAGAGCACGCGTGCGAAAAGGCCTGTGCCTGCACCACCTGCCATGTCATCGTGCGCGCCGGGTTCAATTCCCTGGAGCCGGCGGAAGAGAAAGAAGAAGACCTGTTGGATAAGGCCTGGGGATTAGAGCCGGCCTCGCGTTTGAGCTGCCAAGCCAAGGTCGCCGATCAGGACCTGGTGATCGAGATCCCTAAGTACACCATTAATATGGTTTCCGAGACCCATTAACCGGCGAGGACATGTGATGACACTGAAGTGGACCGATAGTCTGGAAATTGCCTTGGCCCTGAGCGACAAGTTCCCGGACATCGACCCGCGCCAGGTGCGGTTCACTGATTTAATGCAGTGGGTGCAGGAACTGGAGGGCTTCCACGATGATCCCAGCCGCTGTGGCGAAAAGATACTGGAGGCCATACAACTGGCGTGGATAGACGAAGCCGGCGGTTAATCTGTTACAAGAGCGAGGCAGCCAGAGCCCGACACTCCTGCATTTTATCTAAACATAGCGACATCTATAAAGTAACGCCTGGTTTGTAGGGTGGGCATCGCCCACCACACATGGCTGCGGTTGGCACACGCCGGTGGGCGATGCCCACCCTACATATACTACTGCCACGGCCAGGCGTCATTCTTTATGGGGTGATGCTTAACGCATATGCGGTTTTACGCTAAGGTTAGCGGAGAATAGATGGCCGATTATCTGAACAATGCCGGTTTGATTGTATGCATCAGCTCGAACCGTTAAACTACGGAATTTAAACGTAAAGGCGTCTTTCCAGCCGGTGCTAGGGCGTGTACTTTGCGTTCCACAAACGATAAATATATTGGAGTTTTCATGGCCTTAGAACGTACTTTTTCCATCGTTAAACCGGATGCGGTGGCAAAAAACCATATCGGCGAGATCTATGCGCGCTTCGAAAAGGCGGGATTGCGCATCGTGGCGGCGAAAATGCTGCACCTGACCTTGGCCCAGGCCCAGGGGTTTTATGCGGTCCATAAAGCGCGTCCATTTTTCAAGGATTTAGTCCAATTCATGATCTCGGGTCCAGTCATGGTGCAAGTGCTGGAGGGCGACAACGCCATACAAAAACATCGCGATATCATGGGCGCCACCAACCCGCAGAACGCCGCGCCGGGTACGATACGGGCCGATTTCGCCGCCAGTGTAGAGGAAAATGCCGTCCATGGTTCCGATGGGCCGGATACGGCGCCGGTTGAAATAAGCTATTTCTTTCCGGAAATCGCCCTGTGTCCGCGCACACGCTGAGAGCCTATGTTGCCTGATTCCATCACCACCAACCTGTTGGGTCTGGATATGCCGGCCCTGAAGGCGTTTTTTGTCGATATCGGTGAAAAGCCGTTTCGCGCCGCCCAGGTGATGCAATGGATACATCACTATGGTGTATCCGATTTTGACGGCATGACCAATATCAGCCGTGATTTGCGCGCACGCCTGAAAGAAACAGCGGTGGTGGTGGGCCCGGAGATCGTGCTTGACCGGGTGGCGGAGGACGGTACCCGCAAGTGGTTGTTGCGCCTGGCGGACGGCAATTGCATCGAAGCGGTGTTTATCCCCGAGGATGAGCGCGGCACCCTGTGTGTGTCTTCTCAGGTGGGATGTATATTGAATTGCTCATTTTGCTCCACCGCGCGTCAGGGTTACAGCCGCAATCTCACCAGCGCCGAGATCATCGCCCAGGTATGGGTCGCCAATCGCGCCCTGGGGCGCGATCCCAAGGGCGAACGCATTATCACCAACGTGGTCATGATGGGCATGGGGGAGCCGCTGCTGAATTTCGACCAGGTGATACCGGCCATGCACATCATGCTGGATGACATGGCCTACGGTCTTTCCCGCCGCCGCGTTACCCTGAGCACCGCGGGTGTCATCCCCATGCTCGACCGCTTGCGCGCGGCCTGCCCGGTGAGTCTCGCGGTGTCGCTGCATGCGCCGACCGACGCATTGCGCGATCAATTGGTGCCCTTGAATAAGAAATATCCCATCGCGGAGTTACTTGCCGCGTGCCGACGCTATGTCGCCGGCGATGCCCGCCGCCGTGTGACGTTTGAATATGTCATGCTCGCGGGTGTCAACGATAGCCTGGAGCAGGCACATGCACTGGCGCGCCTGTTGCAAGACGTGCCGTGTAAGGTGAATCTGATTCCATTCAACGCCTTTCCCGAGTCCGGCTACCAGCGCTCCGAGCGGGTCGTTATCGACCGTTTTCGCGATATCCTGATGCACGCCAACATCACCACCATGACGCGCAAGACCCGTGGCGATGACATCGATGCCGCTTGCGGTCAATTGGCGGGGCGCGTAATGGATCGCACCCGCCGCTCGCAACGGCGCGCCGCCGATACAGCGAGCGGACTATGATGCGCCATTCCGCCGATATCCTGCGTCTAATTTTGGTGATGGTATTTGCCATCATACTAGGCGCCTGTAGTACCCATGCGAGCCGCGAACAAGATGTAAAAAATACCAAGTTGGTCGATATCCATACCCAACTGGCCAGCGGTCATCTCATACGCAACCAGTTGGACTTTGCCTTGCAAGAGGTGAACAAGGCCCTGGCCATAGACGACAACGACTCCCAGGCAAACAATATTATGGCCCTGATCCAGGCGCGTTTGCGCAACGATGATCAGACCGAAAAATACTTTCACAAATCCATAGCTGCTAATAGCAGTAACTCCGAGGCGCACAACAACTTCGCGGTGTTTTTGTGTGAACACGGGCGGGTGGATGAGGCCTTAAAACATTTCGACGCGGCCCTCGCCAATCCGCTCTATAAGACGTCGGAGAAAGCCAGCATCAATGCCGGGCTGTGCCTTAAGAGCCGACCCATGCCCGGCGCTAGCGCGACCAAATATTTCCGTAACGCGCTCAGCGTTAACCCGTACTCGGTCCAGGCCCTCTATAATATGGCGGTGATCAGTTTCCAATCCAACCAGCCCTTGGCGGCACGCGGATTTATCCAGCGCTATTTTGAAGTATCCAAAGATACGGCAGAAAGCCTGTGGCTGGCGGTGAGGATAGAGCGCGCCCTGGGGGCGAGGGATGCCCAGGCAAATTATGCGCTGCGGCTGCGGGGAAAATTCCCGGCGTCGGCGGAGGCTAAGCAGATGTCCAAAATAACTGGCAAGTAAGGTTAGGATGATGGATAACGATCAAAATAATTGTCCCCAAGGTACCGGTCCGGGTAGCCGTTTGTGTCAGGCGCGCGTCGGTCTCGGATTGAGCCGCGAAGAAGTGGCGCAGCGGCTGCATCTGTCATTGCGCCAGGTCCTGGCGCTGGAAAGCGATGACTATGTCAATCTACCCGGGCCGACCTATGTGCGTGGCTATCTACGCGCCTATGCCAATCTCGTAGGCCTGAAGTCGGACAATATACTTGCGGCCTACAATGCGCTGGCGGACGGCAATAAAATCCATAATCTGAGTAGATTGGCGCCCAAAGAAGAAATCACCAGCCAGCATCATCAGGTCAAATTCGCCACCTATGCAGTGGTCGCGATACTGCTAGGACTGGCCCTGACCTGGTGGCAGGGGCGCGAAAACGGACCCGAGCCATCGCCGCCGGAGTCTGCCGCCGGACAATTTATCGGTGCCATGGATGACGGCGGCGCGCCTCAAACAGACACCAGCGCCGGGGATCCTGCGCTCCCGGGCGATGTGCCCGGGGCGCCCGTTACCGCTCCTGTACTGGTGCCTCCATCCCAACCCATCGCGCCGGCACCGGTACGTGAGCCGCCCGCGTCCAAGCCCATGCTGGCGTCACCGCCCGCGGCGGTGACGCGACCACTCGCTAGCCCCGAGTCTATTCCTGAGCCTAGTCCTGATGCCGCGGCGCCAAGCGACATACCCGAGGTGCACGCCAATCTGACACTGTATGCCGATGACGAGTCCTGGATGGACGTGCGCGACGCCCATGGCAACAAACTGTTGTACGAAACGGTGCCTGCGGGGCGCAGAATAGTATTGGACGGCGTGGTGCCCATTCGGATTTTTCTCGGCAATGCTGCCGGCGTGCGTGCCGAATTCAACGGCAAGCCCTACAACGTGAATCGGCACCAGCGTGGTCTGGTTGCACGCTTCACCCTGGGCGAAGAACTGGTCCAACCGTCCGCGGACCCGACGGATCGCTGATATGCATAATCAAAATACCATTAGCCGCCGCCACAGCCGCCAAATCATGGTCGGTAAGGTCGCGGTGGGTGGCGATGCCCCGATCAGTGTGCAGAGCATGACCAATACCGAAACCTGCGACGTGGATGCTACCGTGGCACAGGTACGGGCGCTGGAAGCGGTGGGCGCGGATATGGTGCGCATCTCCATTCCCTCCCTGGATGCGGCCGAGGCGTTTGCCAAAATTCGCCAGCAGGTAACGATACCCCTGATCACGGATATCCATTTCGATTATAAGATCGCGTTGCGCGTGGCGGAACTGGGTGCCGACTGTTTGCGCATCAATCCCGGCAACATCGGCCGTGAAGACCGCGTGCGCCAGGTAGTGGATGCGGCGCGCGACCGCAATATCCCGCTGCGTATCGGCGTCAATGCCGGTTCGCTGGAAAAAGATCTGCAGAAAAAATACGGCGAGCCGACGCCGGCGGCGCTGGTGGAATCGGCGCTGCGCCATATCGACATCTTGGACCGGCTGGATTTTCATAATTACAAGGTGAGCGTCAAGGCATCGGACGTGTTCATGGCGGTGGAGGCCTACCGTCTGTTGGCGACGCAGACCGACAAACCGCTGCACCTTGGCATTACCGAGGCCGGTGGTTTCCGTTCCGGCGCGGTGAAATCCGCCATAGGCATTGGCATGCTATTGGCCCAGGGCATAGGCGATACCATACGCGTGTCGCTGGCGGCGGATCCGGTGCAAGAAGTGAAGGTCGGTTTCGATATTTTAAAGAGCCTGCGCATACGCAGCAAGGGCATCAATCTTATCGCCTGCCCGTCGTGTTCGCGCCAGGAGTTCGATGTCATCGCTACGGTCAACGCACTCGAGGTCAGGCTCGAGGATATTCGCGAACCCATGGACGTGGCCGTGATCGGCTGCGTGGTGAATGGCCCGGGCGAGGCGCGTGGGGCGCAGGTCGGTCTGGCGGGTGGCAGTCCCAATTTACTTTATATTAACGGTCAACCCGATCATAAGGTAAGCAAAGAGCAACTGGTGGACGAACTCGAGCGCGTTATCCGCGAACAGTTGCGGCTGCGCGCCGAGCATGGCGCGACTGTTCCCAGCGCGCACAAAATCGTCCCGCTCAAACAGATAGGCTGAGGATATCTCCGTGCCCCAAGCCATACAGGCCATTCGCGGGATGAATGACCTTCTGCCGGATGTCCTCGACCTGTGGCAGCATATCGAACGCACCGCCGCGGCAGTGCTGACCGCGTACGGCTATCGTGAGATTCGTTTTCCTCTCCTCGAAAAGACCGAGCTCTATCATCGTTCCATCGGCGAGGTGACCGATATCGTTGAGAAGGAGATGTATACCTTCGCCGACCGTAACGGCGATAGCCTCACCTTGCGGCCGGAAGGCACCGCCGGGTGCGTGCG
>JANOTM010000382.1:0-2815 GCA_031416355.1 Gammaproteobacteria bacterium | reverse complement strand
CCGCTCAATCCCCATGTGCCGACCTCCCATTGCAATGTGCGTTTCTTTCTTGCCGAGAAAGACGGCGCCGAGCCGGTGTGGTGGTTTGGGGCGGCTTCGATCTCACGCCTTATTATGGATACGAGGAAGACGCGATCCACTGGCACCGGACCGCTAAGGCGGCGTGCGACCTGTATGATGCGGCGTATTACGCGCGCTATAAAAAATGGTGTGACGAATACTTTTTTCTCAAGCACCGCAACGAGACCCGCGGTATCGGCGGATTATTTTTCGATGACATGAGTGAGCGCAGCTTCGACCACAGCTTCGCGTTCATGCGCAGCATAGGCAATGCCTATCTCGACGCCTATTTACCCATAGTACAGAAACGCCGCCCCACACCTTATGGCGAGCGTGAGCGCGACTTTCAGCTCTACCGGCGCGGGCGTTATGTGGAGTTTAATCTGGTGTACGATCGTGGCACCCTGTTCGGGCTGCAATCCGGAGGGCGTACGGAGTCCATCTTGATGTCGTTGCCGCCCCTGGTGAAGTGGCGTTACAACTGGAGCCCGGAACCCGGTAGCCCGGAGGCCAAGCTCTACCGCGACTTCCTGAGGCCCCGAGACTGGTTACCTCCAGGATGATTAAACATCAAATCCACGCGCGTTGACCGATGTTGAATAGAACTAATCATCGATGCCAGGCGCACAAGCAGGATTTTTAGTAATTTACTAAGGCAAGCCCCTTTGGCCAAAGTCATTTGGCTCTAATCCCTCGTGAATAATCATTGAGCCTGTCTCGATTATCTATGGTCCCGGCATAGATTCACCAAAGATCGAGAAGCGCAGGGAATAAACCCTGCTCCACGGTGTTAACCGTGGTGGAGTCGATATTAACTCTCGCTTTCATTTCCTGCATTCCCTTGGCGTCCTGTGTAGGGCAAAAGAAAACTAACGGAGATCGATCATGAAACACTGTTCACTCACCACATTGGCTACCGCGTTATTGACCACCTTACCGCTTTTAGCGAGTAGCCTACCGGCACACGCAAGCGCGGATGATGTCTCAATAACGCAAACAGGTAGCTTCCAATACAAAGATATTATTAGTGTCATCAACAACAAAGGCGTCATCAGCAATTTGGCGCCGCAGGTGCGTTTCACCTCACCGCTCAATGGCGCTTTGGTGGCACGTGGCGACGGCCTGGTTGGCGCCGGTAGTACCAACGGTACCGGTTTCGCAATCAATCTAGAGGTATTCACGCGCAGTAAAATTGGCGTCAAGATCAATGAGGCGACTCAGACGCCGAGCAAGCCGGGCATCCGCCACGCGGACTTATTGGGCCAGTTGAATCCCGAGTTTCCCGGCTTATTCGTATTCATAGATAAGGACCTGATAAAACCGGATGGCGGCATCATTCCCAAAAATACCAATCTCGGCACCCTGTTCAACATCGCAGGCACCGACGACACACCCGGGCCGGGTGTGACCGCGTGGGCGGGATGGCATGTGCTGGAGTCTTTTCCAGTGGGCACCAAAGACTTTACTATCACCGCGGCCGTGGTGGATGCGGCGGGTCGCATAGGCTTTGATCGAATCAAAGTAAACCTAGACCCGACACTTCGTTCCGGCAACGCACTGACGCCTGATCCGTCGACTTTTCCCGGCCACGGTCAAGTCAATGCCAACGGGCCGAATGTAGAAATCATCGCGCCGCGCGTCCCGACCGCCATCGCGTTAGGTCTGCAGTCCGGCTTGCCGACGGAGGTGAACGGTTCTTTGAACTTTATTCAAGTTAACATCCTCGACATCGCCGGTGCCGGCATTGCCGTTGACGAAGTGGGCGACACCGTTACCAGACCCGAGTTAGGCCCAGGCAGTATTCTGGATCCAACCCAACTGGGCAAAGGCGATAATCGTAATTTCCCCGGCCTGCACTTTGCGTTCGATGTCCCGCTCCAGGCCCCGACGGGCGTGCTGGTGCCGGCCGGGGGTAATCTCACGCCGGTGTTCAACATTGTCGGCAGTGAGGTTGATCCTCTGACACGCGTAGTACGGGTGGTGGCGGACTGGGTGGTCGGCGGTTCCTTGATTTTGCCGCCGGGTAAGAACTTCGTCACCTTCACGGCAACGGTCACCGATAACCGCGGTAACGCCGGAACCGCCAAGCGGGTATTCCACGTCAGCAATGTGCTGGGCGGCCAGTTGCTGACGCCGGCCCCGTAACGGATTGCGCGTAATGCGTTACACTTAAAAATAGCGCTAAAGAAAACCGCTACAATGTACAGCCCGAGGGTATCATGCCCTCGGGCTTTTTATTTTTCTGAATAGTGTTGAACACCCATCGACAGGCAAGGGCTTCCGCGACCTGCGACTCAACGCGCGCCGGCGCGCCGATTGAGCAGCAGGAATATCACCGCCGCCAGCACCAACACCAACTGCACGCCTAAGGATTGCAAATTGGGATAAACGCCCAGTACATCGATGCGCGGGAAGTTAATGCCATGGATAGGCAATTTGCCCGCCGCCTGCAGCGCCGCCACACCTTTGCCGGCGAACACCACCGCCAGCAAATACATGAGGGCGGAATTGACGCCGAAAAACAAACGCAACGGCAGGCGTACGCTAAAACGGAAGATCAACCACGATAACACTACCAAACCCGCGGCGGCGGCGATAAACCCGCCCAACACCATGCCCTGGCCGGCGGCGCCGGCCTGCACCCACAGGGTTTTGTAGAACAACACGGTTTCAAACACCTCGCGATACACCACCACGAACGACAGCAAGGCCAGCGTCCACAGGGTCTTACCGCTGGTGGCTTGCTTTACCTTGG
>JANOTM010000381.1:0-11840 GCA_031416355.1 Gammaproteobacteria bacterium | reverse complement strand
CGTGCTCACCTTGGCCAAGGGACTGGGCAACGGCGTGCCCATAGGGGCGTGTCTGGCGCGCGCCGCCGCCGCCCAAGTATTTCAGCTTGGCAGTCATGGTTCCACCTTCAGCGGCAATCCCTTGGTGTGCCGTGTCGCCCTGGCGGTGATCGAAACGCTAAAGAAAGACAAACTCGAACGGCGCGCGGCGCAGCTCGGCACGCATATCTTAAACGGCTTAAAACAAAGGCTGCACGCTGTCGCTGGCGTAAAGGACATCCGCGGCATGGGTCTCATGCTGGCGGTGGAACTCGACCGGCCATGCAAGGAGATTATGAATATCGCCCTGGCCCACGGCCTGCTGGTGAACGTTACCGCCGATAAAGTAGTGCGCCTGCTGCCGCCATTGATACTGACGGACGACGAAGCCGAACGCATCGTCAGTGGCGTAGCCGACGTGGTGCGCGAATTTCTGCAACCGCCGGCGGCCTGATCGGATACGCCATGCCGCGGCATTTTCTCACCCTCATGGATTTCAGCGCGGCCGAGCTTCGGCAGTTGCTCGCGCGCGCCATGGATCTCAAGGCCCTACGTAAGCGCGGCACCGACCACGCAAGCCTGCGGCACAAAACCATGGCCATGATCTTCGAGAAATCTTCGACCCGCACACGCGTTTCATTCGAGGCCGGTATGGCGCAACTCGGCGGCAGCGGTTTGTTCCTGTCGCCACGCGATACCCATCTCGGGCGCGGTGAGCCCATCGAAGACACGGCCCGCGTCATGTCACGCATGGTGGATGTCATCGTCATACGCGCCAATGCCCATGATATGGTGGAACAGTTCGCTCGCCAGTCGCAGGTGCCGGTGATCAACGCCCTCACCGACATGTATCACCCGTGCCAGTTACTGGCGGACATCCAGACCTATATGGAAGTGCGCGGAGAAATCCAGGGTAAGACCGCCGCCTGGATCGGCGACGGCAACAATGTCTGCCACTCTTGGATGAATGCCGCGCGCCAGTTCGATTTTAAGCTCAAGATCGCCGTGCCCAAGGGCTACGAACCCGATGCCGCGTTACTGGCAGCGGCGCGCGATCACGTCAGCCTGATGCACGACCCCAAGGCCGCGGCGGAAGCGGCCGATATTGTCGTCACCGACACCTGGGCGAGCATGGGCCAAGAACACGAAAAGGCCAAACGCATCCAGGCGTTCTCCGGCTTCAAGGTCGATAATGCCCTCATGAAAATGGCTCATAAAGACGCCTTGTTCATGCACTGCCTACCGGCCTACCGCGGCTACGAAGTGGACAGCGCCGTCATCGACGGTCCGCAAAGCGTGGTGTGGGATGAGGCCGAAAACCGCCTGCACGCACAGAAGGCCTTGCTCGAATTTTTGCTATTACCCTAATAGGGCTGAGGTTAAACAGCCGTTTCCAGCAGTGGGGGCAAAATCCCGAACAACCGCCGGCCGGGCGCGGGAATGCAAATTCTGCGGCCCGAAACCGTGCATATTGGGCCGAAATTGGCTATGTTATAGTAGTGCACTGAAGTAATTCCGCTTATCCTTAAGTTTTTCTGGCAGGCAGCCCGCGCTCACCGCAGCGCCCATATATAAGTATTAAGCGGTTTTGACCATCGCTCGGGACTGAATAACGTGGATAAAAAACTGTTACGCGTCATCGTCATTGACGATTCACCGGATGACGCCGAACTTGTGAACGATGCCTTGCGACGGGCCGGCTATCTGGTCAAGACGCAGCGCGTTCACGACATCGCCGGCCTGCGCGCTACCTTGGGCAAGGGTGCTTGGGACGCGGTTATCTCGGAATCCGACGTACCGAATTTCAGCGTCAGCGCGGCCCAGGACGTACTCCACCGGGCACATCTGGATCTCCCGTTTATCGTGCTCACCGGCAGCGTCAGCGACGCGGACCTGATCAAGTTAATGCACGAAGGCGTGCACGACATCGTGTCTAAAACTCAAACCGCGCGTCTCGCGCCGGTGCTGGAGCGCGAACTACGCGCCGCACTGGCCCGCACCCAGCAGCAGGCAAGCGCCCTGGCCTTGGCCGAACTCGAAAACAAACACCGCGCCCTGGTCGAAGGCTCGCAGGAGGCCGTCGGCTATTGTCATGACGGCATGCATACCTCCGCCAATGCCGCCTATCTGGCCATGTTCGGTTACGACTCCAAAGAAGAATTGGGCGAAGTCCCGCTGCTCAATCTCATCGATAAGGCCGATCAGGCAAAGATCAAAGAGTATATCCGCAAACCGGATAAGAAAAATCAGGCGGCCAAACCGCGCGAGTGCACCGTGGTGCGTAAAAGCGGCGAGCGTATTCCGGTGCAGATGGCCATTTTCCATATCGATGCCGAGGGTGATAAAATTCACCAGATCATCGTTACCGACCTGTCCAAACATAAAAACATCGAAAGCAAAATACAATTCCTCAACCAGCACGACCCACTCACTGGCCTACTCAATCGCCATTATTTCTTGCAGGAACTGGACAAGGCGGTCACCAAGGCCAAGTCCGGCAGCAATAGTGCAATGCTGTATATCAACTTAGAGCAACTGGCACGCATCAATACCGATTTTAGCTACGTCACCGGCGACCGCCTGCTGCTCAAAGTGACTAAGCTATTCCGCGACAAGGCGCGTGAACGCGATCTCGTAGCTAGATTCGGTGGTGATGAATTCACCCTGCTTTTGGGGGATACCAACGCAGCCACGGCCCGCACCATAGCGGATGACATCCTGCAAACCCTGAAAAAATCCAATTTCTCCGAGAACGGAAAAAACTACGACTGCAACTGCACTATTATTGTCACTCCCATCGACGCCCAGAGCGAAAACTCGCAACGCGTATTGACTCAATCGTATCGCGGTTACGCCGATAGCCGCGCGCGCAAGCAGCCCGCGGCCAAACCCGCCGCCGCTGTGCCCATGGCCGCGGCCAAGACCGCCAAGGCCCAGCCGGAAAGCGTGCCCACCGAATCGGCGCAAACCTCACCCTGGAAGGCACGCATCCGCAGCGCACTCGATAACAACGGCTTGTCGCTGATGTTCCAGCCCATCGTCAACCTGCACGGGGATGCAGCGGAGTCCTACGAAGTGCTGTTGCGCCTGCAAGACGAACATGGCGCAACTCTATCGGCGGCGGAATTCATACCGGCGGCCGAGCAACTCGGACTTAGTAAAGAGCTGGATCACTGGGTCGTCACCCACGCCATCGCGGCGCTCAAGGAACACCAGCGCGCCGGCACCCATACCGACTTTTTCATTAATCTTTCGGTAATGGCGCTGAAAGACGAGACCCTGGCGCTGTTAATTCTTCAGTCCCTCAAAGAAGCCGGGCTTAAAACCAGTTCGCTGGTATTTGAAATCCGCGAAGATAGTTTGATCGACCATGCGCGCGATGCCGCCACCTTTATCGATTCCCTGAAACGCCTGGGATGCCGGTTCGCAGTGGACGATTATGGCAGCCGCCTCAGCGCCTTCGGCAAAATCCAGCAACTCGACATCGATTTTCTCAAGCTCGACGGCGCGCTCATCGAGAATTTGACCAACGACAACGTCAGCCAGACCATCGTTCAGGCCCTGTTTCAAATCGGCAAGGCCATGAACAAGCGTATTATCGCCAAGTCGGTGCAGGACGCCGAAAGCCTGGCGCTACTATGGAATTACGGCGCCGACTACGTTCAGGGAAATTACTTCCAACCACCCTCGCCGCAACTCGACTACGTGTTTGCCGGCGAGTCCATAGATTCCGACCAGGCGGTGGCGGGCTGGGCCAAGTCCGGCGGCTAAAACCGTTCCCCGCGCAACAGTCGCAGGTCGAACTGATTATCGACCTACTAAACTTCTTGTGACTCTAACGTCTGTTGGCGCTTATTTAGACTGCCGCTGGCGCTTGCGAAATGCCGCGACTTTGGTTCGATTGCCGCAGATGGCGGCACTGCAAAACCGCCGTCTATGGGCCTTGGTGCGATCATAAAACCAGAGCGTGCAAGGTGGATTCGCGCAGCGCTTGATCAATGATGGATCGCCATCGGTCACAAGTTCCGCGATGATATGCGCAACCGGCATGAGCAATTGTCGTACCCGCGTGTACTCACGCCTTTCTCTCAAAGCCAAATGCCTGCCGGACATTTCCAGTTGGCGTTGAGCGCAGTCCATTGCCAACAACGGATTGAGCTTTGCGATCACGTCGGCGGTGGGCCAATGCATATGCGCAAGGGCTGCCGTCGCGATCACCTGTCGAAACCATTCCCGTAAGTCCCGCGCCTCCCTTGCCACCCGATCCAAAGCCGGTCTCCCGAAGCTATCGAGCAATTGCTGCACCTGGGAGGGATCAAGCAGCCCGGCATCGGCCAACCAGCTCACGTAGGCCTCACCATGGGCAATAGACTCCAGCACTTCGCCACGCGGCGCGGCGATGGTGTTTAAGAAATCCAATGCCGCATGGTCACCGACGAAAAACGCTGAGCCTGACATCTGAGTGCACTCCTACTTTCGTTAGGCCGTTTCCGATTGCAGGAAATTGTCGGTGGTGGCCCCTTTAATGTAACCATTCAAATATTTCTTGACAAGTTACTAGATCAATGTAACTATTTAAATGTAATATTAAAAGTTACATTGTCGCCAGAAAACTACCGTTCGGGCATCTGCCAACACATTTTAAGGAGTATTTATATGAACGCGAAAACCATCTTGATTACCGGTGCCAGCAGCGGCTTTGGCCGTGACACCGCCCTCACCCTGGCACGCGCAGGCCATAAGGTCTACGCCTCGATGCGTGAATCCACTGGCCGTAACCGCAGCAAGGCCGACTCCCTGGCGTCGGAAGCGGCGAAAGAAAAACTGCCGCTCAAGATCATCGAACTGGATGTCACCTCGATGGATTCGGTGAATCGAGCCGTCGCGGGTGTCGTTACCGAGGCCGGTCGCATTGACGTGCTGATCAACAACGCCGGATATGCCACCGCCGGCGTAAGCGAAGGCTTTACCGATGTGCAGGTGACGAAACAATTCGACGTCAATGTGGTGGGCGTACAGCGCATGCTGCGCGCGGTACTGCCACACATGCGGAAAAAAAAGGACGGCTTGGTGATCAACGTCAGCTCCATCCTGGGCCGGGTTACGTTCCCTTTCTTCGGTGTATACGGCGCCACCAAGTTTGCGGTTGAAGCCCTTACCGAATCATACCGCTACGAGGTGTCGCAGTTAGGCATAGACGTGGTAATGGTACAGCCGAGCGCGTATCCAACCGATATGTACAACAGCGTGCAATTCCCAGCCGATACGGCGTCAGTCGGTGAGTATGGTGCCATCGGCGAAATTCCGGCCGCTATGTTCAATCATTTTATGACGCTATTTAAGGCCCCCGGCGCGCCCAATCCGCACGACGTTGGGCAGGCTATCGCCAAACTGGTCGCACAACCCAAAGGCCAACGCCCGGCACGCACGGTAGTGGGCGCTGATTTTGGTTCCGCCACAGTCAATCAGCAAACCGAACCGGTGCAGGCGGGTGTCGTCAAGGCGCTGGGGCTCGACCACTTGGCGGCGGTGGTCTAGTTGTATTCGTTAATGGGTACTAGGGAAACCCTGATTAAGCCTCTTTGTTCAGCACCTCCCTAGAAAACCTGGAGATATAAACAATGCCTTTCGTAGAAGTCAAAGTGTTCGAAGACGAGCTGACCCCTGATCAGACCCATATGCTTATTCAGAAAATCACTGACGCTGTTACCTCGGTCACGAGCGAGAAACTCAAAGGTGCAACCTGGGTCATCGTCAGCGAGGTCCCGAGCGGAAACTGGGGTATCGGCGGGACTGCTTTAGGCCTAGATGACGTCAAAAAAATGATAGCGCAGGCATAACTCGTTGCAGGTTTTAATCTATCATTACCCCCCTTCTCGGCAAATGCTCCCGGCTCTGCTCTACCTCCTCGGCGGCGGTTCCCGACGCCGCTCTACCTCCTCCATCCCTGGAGTCGTGCATCCATGCAGTCGTCCCGCAAGGAGAAGGGTTTAAAACCCCGCTCCCGGGACAAACACCCTGCGCCACCACCACAGCCGCCTCTGCCTCCGTGCCTCTGCCGCCACGAATCGAACGAGAACAGCTTGTCATCACCCCCGTCCAAGTAGTACCCTTTTCGCTTCCTTAAATTACCCTCCACCTGGAATGTCCGGTAACACATGACGCTGCAATATATCTATACCATGCACCGCGTGGGCAAGGTGGTACCACCGAAACGCGAGATACTGAAGAACATCTCCCTGTCATTTTTTCCCGGCGCCAAGATCGGCGTGCTCGGCCTCAATGGCTCGGGCAAATCCTCGCTGCTGCGCATTCTGGCCGGCGTGGATCAGGAATTTAACGGCGAGGCGCGTCCGGCGCCGAATATCAAGGTGGGCTATCTGTCACAAGAACCGCAACTTGATCCGAACAAAGACGTGCGTGGCAATGTAGAAGAAGCCGTGGCCGCCACCAAGGCGCTGCTCGACAAGTTCAACGAGATCAGCATGAAGTTCGGCGAACCCATGGACGACGATGCCATGAACAAGCTCATGGAGGAACAAGGCAAGTTGCAGGAAAAAATCGACGCCGCCGGCGCCTGGGAGCTGGATCGAAAACTGGAAATCGCCGCCGACGCCCTGCGCCTGCCGCCGTGGGACGCGGACGTTACCAAACTATCCGGCGGCGAGCGCCGGCGCGTGGCCTTGTGCCGGCTGCTGTTGTCGCAACCGGATATGCTGCTGCTGGATGAACCGACCAACCATTTGGACGCGGAATCCGTCGCCTGGCTGGAACGCTTTCTGCACGATTATCCGGGCACCGTGGTGGCCGTGACCCACGACCGTTACTTCCTCGACAACGTCGCCGGCTGGATATTGGAACTGGATCGCGGCCATGGCATACCCTGGGAAGGCAATTATTCCTCGTGGCTGGAGCAGAAACAAAAACGCCTGGAAATGGAAGACCGCCAGGAAAACGCCCGCATCCGCTCCATGAAGCAGGAGCTCGAATGGGTACGCACCAATCCCAAGGGCCGGCACGCCAAGAGCAAGGCGCGTATCGCGCGCTATGACGAGATGGCGTCGCAAGAGGCGCAGACGCGCAATGAAACCAAGGAAATCTTTATCCCCGCCGGCCCGCGCCTAGGCGACCTGGTGGTGGAGGCCGTGGGCTTGAGTAAGAGTTTCGACGACCGGCTGTTGGTCGATAATCTGTCTTTTAATCTGCCCCGTGGCGGTATCGTGGGCATCATCGGCCCCAACGGCGCCGGCAAGACTACTCTATTTCGCATGATCACCGGCCTCGAAAAACCCGACGCCGGTGAGCTGCGCATTGGCCCCACGGTGCAGCTCGCCTACGTGGATCAAAGCCGCGATACCCTGGACGGCAACAAGACCGCGTGGCAGGAAATTTCCGACGGCCAGGAAAATATTCTCCTGGGCAAGGTTGAGGTGTCGTCGCGTGCCTATGCCGGCCGCTTTAACTTCAAGGGCGCCGACCAGCAGAAATTCGTTAAAGACTTATCGGGCGGTGAACGCAATCGTGTGCACCTGGCTAAACTTCTCAAGAGCGGTGGCAATCTCCTACTTCTCGACGAACCAACTAACGATCTAGATGTCGAAACCCTGCGTGCCCTGGAAGAGGCGTTGCTGGATTTCGCCGGTTGCGCCGTGGTGATCTCCCACGATCGTTGGTTCCTGGATCGCATCGCCACCCACATTCTGGCCTTTGAAGGCGACAGCAAGGTCACCTGGTTCGAGGGCAACTACGCGGATTATGAGGCCGATAAACATCGGCGCCTGGGCACCGATGCCGATCAACCGCAGCGTATTAAGTACAAAAAGCTCACTCACTAGCACAATGTAGGCGGCATTGGGGGTCATGGGCGCTCACCTGCTCCTAATGAACCTCTAGTCTCCGACATGCGGTCGAAAATTATATCCAGGTGGCGTGTAAGGAAACCCCTAGTTACCCGACAAATGAGTCGATTTGATTGAAAGCAGGCCACGGAATCAACCCTATACACCCGTGGCGCCTTCTGTTAGATTAATTTTTCGCCGGTATCCACCGGTCTGTACTTGAGAATAAATGTTGTACCCTGTAATCGTCCGTTCTGCGCATCGAACTCCGTGTCGACAAACAGGCTGGACGAATTGAAATGCTACCTCAACCCTCGATTAGGAGATTTTTACAATGATCAGCAAAAAGAAACTTTCCGGCCTTGCCATCGCCACCGCCGCTGCCGGCCTGTTTGCCGCCGCTTCCATTCCCAGCATCTCCATCGCCGCGGAAGCCGGCATGGTCCATTGCACCGGCGTCAATGCCTGCAAGGGTAAGTCCAGCTGCAAGACCGCCGACAACGCCTGCAAAGGCATGAACTCCTGCAAAGGCAAGGGCATGGTCGAAATGTCTGACAAAGACTGCAAGGCCAAGGGCGGCAAAACCGAAGAAATGAAGAAGTAATTCGCTTCATAGTCGCACCGGGCGCCCTGCATGGGGCGCCCGGTTTCTACTTCCCCGCCCCTTCCTCATGTCGGTATCTCCTTCGGTCTCGCCAAGTCTGGGCTTCGGTCTCGGCCTGCGGGTGGAGCATTACCAAACTATCCTCGACACCCGTCCAAGCATCGACTGGTTCGAGATACTCTCGGAAAACTATTTAGTACCCGGCGGCAAACCGCTGCATTATCTGGATCGCATCCGCGCCGATTACCCCGTGGCCATGCACGGCGTATCGCTCTCCATAGGATCGAGCGACCCGCTCAACCGCGATTATTTAAAACAGCTTAAACATCTCGCCGATCGCATCGAACCCGCGTGGTTGTCGGATCATCTGTGTTGGACCGGCCTCAATGGCACCAACCTGCACGACCTCATGCCCCTGCCCTACACCGAAGAAGCCATAGAGCACGTGGCGGCACGCGTGCGTCAGGTGCAAGATTTTCTCGGCCGCCGGATATTACTGGAAAATGTATCGAGCTATGTCACCTATACGCAATCGGAAATGAGCGAATGGGAATTTGTGCGCGCCATACTGGAGCGCGCGGATTGTTTAATGCTGCTGGACGTCAACAATATCTACGTAAGCAGCTACAACCACGGATTCGATGCGCGCGCCTATCTCGACGCCATACCGGTGGAACGGGTGCAACAGTTCCATTTGGCGGGCCACACCAACCACGGCAACTACATAGTAGACACCCACGATCACCCGGTGATCGATCCGGTATGGAATTTATACGCCCATGCCGTGCGCCGCTTCGGTGAGGTATCTACCATGATAGAACGCGATGACAACATCCCACCCCTGGATGAACTACTCGCGGAACTCGATCAGGCGCGCGCCATTGCCGCCGCGGTGGAAAACGAGGCCGCCGCGTGAACCACTTGCGCCGCCTGCAAGAAGATTTCCAGCGCCACGTCATGGTCCCCGACGACCGCACCGAGACGCAAATGGGAACGCAAGTGGTCAGCACCGCCAGCGCCGCCGCATCGGAACGCCTGGATATCTACGTAGCTGCCTACCGCCTGCGCCTGCTGGAGGCGCTCGCCACGGACTTTCCCGGCCTGCACACCTTAACCGGCGATGATGAATTCGACCGGCTGGGGCGCGCCTACATCGACGCCTGTCCCTCGCACCACTTTTCCCTGCGCTGGTACGGGCATGGTGTTGCCGAGTTTGTGCGCCGTACGCCGCCGTACGCCGCACACCCGGTGCTGGCGGACATGGCCGAATTCGAATGGGCCATGAGCCTGGCCTTCGACGCCGCCGACAGCTCCGTGGTCACTTTCGCAGACATGGCCATGCTCCCGCCGGCGGCGTGGGCCGATCTGCGCTTGTTGCCTCATGCCTCAGTGCAGCGCATTAATCTGCAATGGAATGTGCCGACGCTCTGGAAGTCGATTCAGGCAGAACAGGCGCCGGACGCCCCCGTGCAGGCCGAACACCCCGTGGGCTGGGTGCTGTGGCGTCAGGAGCTCAACACCTATTTCCGCTCCCTCACCGTGGATGAGGCCTGGGCTATCGACGCCTTGCTAGTGGGTGAAAATTTTCCCGGCCTATGTGCCGGCCTGTGTGAGTGGATAGACCCGCAAAACGCCCCCGCTCATGCCGCCGGCATGCTCAAACGCTGGGTACAGGACGGCATGATCCGCGCCATCGTTGTTCAGGAATGAACAATACAAGCTAATAAGGCGGCGGTAGCAGGCCTGGGCAGGCACGTGTAAAATCAACCTTTATTCCACGAGCCCGCCGTTAATATGCGCATTCGACACACCGGCAAACCCCCCAGCAACCGCAACGACTGGAAGACCATACGCAGCCTGCTACCCTACCTATGGGAATTCCGCGGGCGCGTGGCCGTGGCCATGGTGCTGCTGGTGATGGCGAAGCTGGCCAATGTCAGCGTACCTCTGGTGCTCAAAGAAGTGGTGGATTCGCTCGACCGGCCTAAGGCGATGCTGGCATTGCCCGTGGCTCTGCTAGTGGCCTACGGCCTGTTGCGCCTGGGCAATTCCTTGTTCGGCGAATTGCGCGACGTGGTGTTCGCCAAGGCCATGCAGCGTTCCATACGGCGCGTGGCTCTGCGAGTATTCGAACACCTGCATCGGCTGGCCCTGCGCTTTCATCTGGAGCGCCAGACCGGCGGCATGTCGCGCGACATCGAGCGCGGCACCGCCGGCATCCGCTTTCTGCTCAATTTTATGTTGTTCAATATACTACCCACTCTGCTGGAGATCAGCATGGTGATGGTCATCTTGCTGGTGAAATACGATCCGCTGTTCACCATCGCCACCCTGACCACCCTGGTAATCTACGTTACCTTCACTCTCCTTATCACTGAGTGGCGCATGATCTTCCGCCGCACCATGAACGAAATGGATTCCAAGGCCAATACCAAAGCCATAGACAGCCTGCTCAACTACGAGACGGTGAAATATTTCAACAACGAGGACTACGAAGCGCGCCGTTACGATTCCACCCTTACGTCCTGGGAGAACGCCGCGGTACGCAACCAGACCTCGCTGTCGGTGCTCAACATCGGCCAGGGCGTGATCATCGCCATGGGTGTCACCACCCTCATGCTGCTGGCGAGCGACGGCGTGGTCAAGGGCACCATGACCGTGGGCGACCTGGTACTGGTCAATGCCTTCCTGCTGCAATTGTACATGCCGCTGCATTTTCTCGGTTTCGTGTACCGCGAGATACGCCATTCCTTGGCCGACATGGAGCGTATGTTCAGCCTGTTGGAGGAGAATCCGGAAATCCCCGACAAGCCGGGCGCCCCCGAACTGCGGGTCACCCACGGTGCCATCCGTTTCGAGAAAGTAGACTTTGGCTATGACCCGCGCCGCCAGATCCTGCGCGAAGTGGATTTCGACATCCCCGCCGGCCAAAAAGTAGCGGTGGTCGGCACCAGCGGCGCCGGCAAGTCCACCCTGTCGCGCCTGTTGTTCCGCTTCTACGACATGAGCGGCGGCCGCATCCTCATCGACGGCCAGGACATACGCGACGTGACGCAAAAAAGCCTGCGGCGCAACATCGGCATCGTGCCGCAAGACACGGTGCTGTTCAACGACAGCATCTATTACAACATCGCCTACGGCCGCCCGGACGCATCGCGCGACGAAGTCATCCACGTAGCCAAGGCCGCCCATATCCACCACTTCATCGAAACCCTGCCTGACCAATACGACACCCTGGTGGGCGAACGCGGCCTCAAACTTTCGGGCGGCGAAAAACAGCGCGTCGCCATCGCCCGCACCCTGCTCAAGAACCCGCGCATCCTGGTGTTCGACGAGGCCACCTCGGCCCTGGACTCCAAAACCGAAAAGGCCATACAGGC
>JANOTM010000380.1:0-2381 GCA_031416355.1 Gammaproteobacteria bacterium | reverse complement strand
GTCAAAATATCGCGCAGCGCCGCGCCCGTGGGGGAGGTGATGATGCCTATGCGTTTCGGCAGCGCCGGCAGGGGTTTTTTATGCGCCGGGCTAAATAATCCTTCCTGCGCCAGGCGGTTTTTCAGTACCTCGAAGGCGCGGCGCAGGGCGCCTTCCCCGGCCTGTTCCAGATACTCGATAATGAGCTGGAATTCCCCGCGACCCTCGTACAGGCTTACCCGAGCGCGGGCCAGGACATGCATCCCGTCCTGGGGCACGGCATCGAGGCGACGCTGACTGCCTTTGAAAAACGCGCAGCGTATCTGCGCCTGGCTGTCTTTAAGGGAAAAATACATGTGACCGGAGGCGGGGCGCGCCAGGTTGGAGATTTCTCCCTCTATCCAGAGCAGGGGGAAACTATCCTCCAAGAGGGCCTTAGCCTCGCGGTTGAGCCGCGCCACGGTGTAGATGTCGCGCTCGAGCAGGGTCTCGGTCGGCGGTAAGGTCGGAAGTGACATGGGCCAACCATAGCGGTATGGAGGCCAAGAGACAATGCGTACTTTTAAAACCTGACCACAAAAAAGCCGGGCTTCCCCGGCTTTTTTGTGGTGCTTAAGCGGGTTTAATTCTCCGGATAAAACGGCTTGGCCTTGGCATTGTCCTGGGCCTGTTTTTGCGCGAGCTTGGCTTCGGTCAGGGCAGTGCTTGCCTTTTTCATGGCGGCGGCCTTATCACCGAACGCCAAATCCTGGCTGTCTTTGGCTTCCTTCAGCATATCCGCGGTATCCGACCATAGGTTGGCATTGGCCTTTTTGGCCGCGGCGATTTCCTGTTCAGCAGTGGCGATGGTTTGGCCGAGGCGGGCGCTTTCTTGGGCCGAGGCGCAACCGCCTAGGGAAATTGCCAGGGCTACCATCAGGATGGTCTTGTTCATGTAATGCTCCTCCGGGTGATCGGTAAACGGATGAAAACCAGTACTCATTTAAAAATACTAACCCCCCGGCGTCAACCGCTATTTTGCGTATTTAGTCGATTTCATGGGGAATAATTCCCTGCCCTAGGGCGTCGGTCGGCTCCGGGAAATCTTATCACCCGGGGCATCGGCCACAGAAACGCGCTTTCGCCGGTTTACGGGTCCGCACTAAGTCCGTATAATGCCGCATGCGTATAGTCCAAGAAGCCTTAACCTTTGATGACGTCCTGTTATTGCCCGCATACTCTGCTGTTTTGCCTCGGGACGTCGACCTTAAAACCCCCCTCACGCGTAAAATACACCTGAATATCCCGCTGTTGTCGGCGGCCATGGATACGGTGACCGAGGCCAGCGCCGCCATTTGTTTGGCACAGGAAGGCGGGCTCGGCATTATCCATAAAAATATCATGCCCTCGCGTCAGGCGGATGAAGTGCGCAAGGTCAAGAAATTCGAAAGCGGGGTGATCAGCGAGCCCTACACCGTGACCCCGGATACCACCATACGCAAGGTCCTGGAGCTGACGCGGGAAAAACGCATTTCCGGCGTGCCGGTGACCAAGGATGGCGAACTGGTGGGCATAGTGACCAGCCGCGATCTGCGCTTCGAGACCCGGTATGACGACCCGGTGAGCCGCATCATGACCGCGAAAGACCGCCTTGTTACCGTGAAGGAAGGGGCGTCGCGCGATCAGATTCTAAAGCTCCTGCACAAGCACCGTATCGAAAAAATCCTGGTGGTGGACGACAAGTTCGGCCTTAAGGGTCTTATTACCGTAAAAGACATCCAAAAATCCAGCGAATATCCGCATTCTGCCAAAGATGCCTCCGGACGCCTGCTGGTGGGCGCCGCCGTGGGTGTAGGTAAAGGCACTGAAGACAGGGTAGAGCGTCTCATGGACGCCGGCGTGGATGTGATTATCGTGGACACCGCCCATGGCCATGCCCAAGGCGTGTTAGACCGGGTGGCCTGGATCAAAAAAAACTACCCCCATGCCCAGGTGATAGGCGGCAATATCGCCACCGGCGCCGCCGCTAAGGCGTTGCAACAGGCGGGTGCAGACGGGGTAAAGGTCGGCATAGGGCCGGGTTCTATTTGTACCACGCGCATGGTTGCGGGTGTGGGCGTTCCCCAGATCACGGCCATCGCCAATGTGGCGGACGCCTTGGTGGGAACGGATATTCCGGTGATTGCCGACGGTGGTATTCGTTTCTCGGGGGACATTGCCAAGGCGATAGCCGCTGGCGCGCACTCAGTGATGATAGGCAGTCTGCTGGCCGGTACCGACGAGTCGCCGGGACAGATCGAACTGTTTCAGGGGCGTTCCTATAAAACCTATCGCGGCATGGGTTCCCTAGGGGCCATGGGCGAAGGCTCGAGCGATCGCTACTTCCAGGAAGGCGCCACCGCCGACAAACTGGTGCCGGAAGG
>JANOTM010000379.1:0-2436 GCA_031416355.1 Gammaproteobacteria bacterium | reverse complement strand
CCACGCTGTTTTCCGGCGTCAGCTGATCCAGCACGCGACTCGGCGCATGCTGCGGTGCCGCCTGCAGCGGCGCCATGTGCGCAACAGAGAGTAATGCGAAAACGATTAGGTGATTCAGTAGGCGTTTTATCATTTGGTTTTCCTCGGATTGAGAATTGAATTTCGCACGGCCCGGTGGCGGCGAAGAAGCGCCTCTCGGGTATGCTGGGAAGCCAGTGTAATTAATATGCACTCGCTTGATAATCTAGACATTCTGAATAACAATAGTGAGCAATGCGACCGAATCAGCGACCGCCATCCACAGCTTGCCTACAGGCGTTTTGTCGCGTCGCGCAAACGCACTCGTTCTCTAAGGCTGGGAGCCTGCTGGGCATCAGTGGCAGCGCGGTGAGCAAGCTGGTGTCGCAACTGGAGGCCGAGATCGGATCGAAGTTGCTGACCCGTACAACTCGGAGCGTCGCGCTCACGGAGGCGGGAACGGAGTTCTACCGGTCCACGGCCGATCTGCTGGACGAGCTCGAGCATGCCGTTGAACTGGCTCGCCAGGAAACGACGATAACCCGCGGCACTTTGCGGGTGTCCGTGCCCAGCTCATTCGCAGTACGTTGGCTGGCCGCGCGGCTGCCGCCTTTCCAGCGCCATCACCCGGCGCTCGAGCTCGACATCGAACTCGACGACCGTAAGGTCAATCTGACCGAACACGGCTTCGACTGCGCTATTCGCATCGCCACCGGCTTGCCGGATTCGTCCCTGGTCGCCAAACCCCTGGGCCATGTCCGCCGGGTGGTGGTTGCATCCCCCGCCTACTTGCGTCAAGCACCGCCGCTGCGCAGGCCGGCGGATCTTGCCCAGCATCGTTGCCTGATCTACTCGCTCTCGGACGCCCAGAATGAGTGGCCGCTTCACGATGCCGAGACACGCAGCACTTCTGTGGCGGTGTCCGGCTACTACCGAGTCAACAACAGCCTCATGTTACGCGAGGCCATCGCGCAGGGTCTCGGCGTGGCGCTCACGCCATTGTTCGTAGTGGACGACCTTCTTGCCGATGGAAGTGCGGTCGAGCTGCTGATGGCCCATCTCCCAGCGGCGCATACGGTATACGGTGTGGTGGCTCATCACCGGCACATGCCGAAAAAGGTGTCTGTCTTTTTTGACTTCGTCGCCGCAGCGTTGGCCTGAAAGGTTATGGAGTGGACGAAGCCCAGCGGCCCAACTACCGAATGAAAGAGGCCAGACTCACAATATTCACGTTGAAACTTACTTTTTTCCTTTGGCCTACTTCGGTAAACACGGGGCTTCGGAATGAATCTTGGAAGAGACGGACGATGGGCGCATGTCAAACTCCCAATAAGACGATATATACCACCGAAACAAAACCTTCTTTAGTAGAGTAACTGACACCATGGTTTTAGAAACAGCAGTTCTAAATGTTAAGTCCGGTCAAGAAGTTGCGTTTGAAAGCGCCTTTAGCGAGGCGAGTGCCCTTATCGCGTCGATGCCAGGTTTTATAACATTGGAGCTTCAACGTTGTATTGAAATAAAGAATCAATATCTGCTCCTCGTGAAATGGAATAAACTCGAAGACCATACGGTTGGATTTCGGGAATCTTCGCAGTATCAACGATGGAAGACACTGCTGCACCATTTTTACGAACCCTATCCGACGGTTTTGTATTATGAAAAGGTGGTTGACGTATAATTATGTCTTCAACCAGACGCGGGGTGACGGCGCCGCCGCGCCCGCCATTGAAGGATAAAGGGGACGGAGGCGAATGCCACTTACTCAAACCCAAATGTTAAATGTAGGGTGGGTTAGCGTAGTTTGCGTAACCCGCCAGGCGTTGCGAAGCAACACAAGACATTCTTTACGCTGTGCCCGCCGGCACATCCGGCGGGTTACGGCACAAAGAACGTGCCTAACCCGCCCTACATTGGCTATGAAACCGCTTAAGGTAGTGCCATTGGGTTGCGTCCCCTTTATTTAGGATGATGTGCCCTGCCCGGGTAGTAACGTGTGAGACGGGCTTACCTTAGCGGTTGGTGTCGCTGTGTCAATATCGGCGATGAACACGGTTTGTTGTGGCGGATGCTTAAATAATGATGCAAGAATGTGAGACGTGGCGGGATGTGGCAATGAAAGGCTTGGCCCCAATTTTATTGGTTTCGGACTGTGGTACTCAGGACTTGCGGTATTATACTTTTTGCACGAGGTATTGGGCTCAAAATATGAGAGACAGTGCTCGCCCAGGCGAGCCACTAAAGAAGTGAATCCATGACGACACTACAAGTAAAGCTGGAACTGCCCGATGTGCTCGCTGCCGAGGCGCAGGCCGCCGGGTTGCTCACACCGGAGCAGCTGGAGCGGATGTTGCGCGAAGCGTTGCTGGTAAGGCGCGTCGAGAAACTGGCCGAAGCGCGTGATATATTGGCGAAAAA
>JANOTM010000378.1:0-3950 GCA_031416355.1 Gammaproteobacteria bacterium | reverse complement strand
CGGCACCTCCCGAGTGCCTTCGGTCTCGCGACGTATTTTTTGCCGCGACCGCCCTGCGGCTGGGAAGCGCCACAATGGCTTAACGCTTAAGTCCCTACTTAAGCTTCGCGGGCTCTTCGCCAGCGCTTCGCTATCCCTGGCTCATCGTTCGTCATTCCCGCGAAAGTGGGAATCCAGAATTTTGAAACAGATGATAAATCAGCAGCTTCTGGATTCCCGCTTTCGCGGGAATGACGGAAATTTGAATTTTTAGAGGTTCCCTTAATTTGAATTCGCAGCGTGGCTGACCTTGGGGGTGTAGCCCAGGCGCGCCGATAGCTCGGCCCCGGCTTTTTTAAGGTGCGCAATCCAGGCGTCCTGGCGGCGCTCGCGCGGCGCCGAGATGGAAAGCCCGGCGACCATCATACCGTGGTGGTCGCGCACCGGCACACCGATGCAACCCACACCGAGTTCGGCCTCTTCGTTGTCAAGCGCATAACCTTGTTGCGACGTTGCCTGCACCTGCCGCCATAGTTTAGCGTAGGAGTTAAGGGTATTAGGTGTGTACTTCGGCAAGCCGGTGCGGCGCGCGTAGTCCTTGCACGCTGGCGCGCCCAATTCGGCCAGGAACAATTTACCCACGGCGGTTACGTGCAGCGGCGCGCGGCTGCCAATCACTTGCTCGACCCGCATCATGCGCGCGGGCGTGGCGCGTTCCACGTACACCACCTCATCGCCCTCGCGCACTGTCAGGTTCACGCTCTCGTTCACCTGCGAGCGCAACCACTCCATGATGGGTTTGGCCTCGCGCAGCAAGTCCACTTCCCCGCGCACGCGCCCACCGTAGCGCAGCAATTCGACACCCAGGTGGTAACGGCCGTTGGCGCTGCGTTCGACCAGCCGATGCGCGGCGAGGGCGTTGAGTATGCGAAACGCGGTCGAGGGATGCAGTTCGGTTTCCGCCGACAGCAGTTTGAGGCTCACGGGTTCGGCGCTGGCCGCCAATGCGTCCAGCAAGCGCGCCACGCGGTCTATGACTTGGATAGAGGAAACGCCGGTTTTTTTCATATTTCGTATTGTGAAAACGATTGTGTATTGTGAAAAATGATAACGGATGCTAGCCTTGCATGCAAGTACCTTTCCCAGCAGACAGGAATCATTATTATGTCCATCGTATCCGCTACCGCCACCCCTGAAACCGCCGCAATACCGGCGTTTTGTGACGGCATCCAGTACTTCGCCGAGCCTTGGCCACGGTTTGAGCGCCACCGTCAGCCGGTCATCGCCCCGGGTGCGGCCGCCATCCACAGCCCCACCGATGCCACGGCGGTGTATCAAACCTTGCTCGGCGCCGATGCGCTGCGTTATCTCACACTGCAAATCACCGGCGCCAAGGCCTCGGGCCATCCGGGCGGTTTTGCCTCAAGCGCCGAGGCCTATAGCGCGCTCGTAATGCTTGGGCACACCAATATCCTCACCGAGGTCGGTCACCACGCACCGGGTTATTACAGCGCCATGTTCCTCGATACCTCACTCGAGGCCATGGGTATTGATACGGTCAGTCAATTGCGCCAGCGCTTCCGCGAGCGTCACGGTTTGTTGGGGCATTTGTCCGGCGCGATTCCGGGCATCCTGTCGCCGGCCGGTCCCTTGGGCCAGGGCCAACACTTTGCGATGACGGCGGCGCTGTTGCATCCTGGAAAATTGTTTCCAGTCACGATCGGCGACGGTGGTATGGGTGAACCGTACGTGTTGAACAGCATGCTGCACTTCCACGTGGCCTATCCGAAAGTGACAAACTTTTTGCCGGTGCTGATCTGGAACGGCTACAGTCAAGAGCATCACTCTATGGTATCTAACTTAAGTAACGAGGATATGCAGCGTTACTGGAAGGGGCACGGTTTCGATGAGGTGATCTTGGTCAACGCCAAGGATTTCGACGATCAAAATCAGCCGGGTGCGTACGTTGATAGCACGTGCTTCGCATTCGATCAGCGCCTGGCCTGGACACAGGCGGTACTCGAGGCCGCCGACCGCGCCGCTAAGCTTGCCCTCGATGGCCGACTCACGGTACTCATCGTGAAACAATTAAAGGGTGCAGGCGTGCACGCGCTCGGCGCCAAGTCGCACAATCTGTATGCGCAACACACCTTGGAAAATAGCGACGTGGTGAACGGGTTGAAGCGCCGCGCCCTGCATCCTGACGCCTGGCAAATCGTGCGTGATAATTTCTCCCGCGCCGGCGGCGGTCCGGCGGCGCGTACCGCGGTAACCGAATCGGTTTTGGAAAATACAGCGCTCGGCGAGCTGCCGCTCAAGGAACACAAGGTAGGTGTATCGGTGGTGCCATCCACGGCCTTTGGCGAAATTGTGGCCGAGGTCGGCCGGCGCGACCCGCGCTTCGTCGTGACCAACGCCGACGGCAACGAGGCCTCCGGCATGGCCAACGTGAATCAGGCCTTGAAAATTCGCCACCCGAACACTGACGATCTTTATCACCAAGGTCCAAACGGCCAGGTCTACGAGCCGCTGAACGAAGACGCCTGTGCCGGTTTGGCCGCGGGACTGGCGCTGTTCGGCGCGCGTTCGTTGTGGTTGTCGTACGAAAGTTTCGCCATCAACGGCCTGCCGATTATACAAACCGTGACCCAGGCGATGGCCGAACTGCGGCGCAAGACACCGAGTGTGGTGACGATGTTTACCGCCGGCGCCTTGGAACAAGGCCGCAACGGTTGGACCCACCAGCGCCCGGAAGTCGAGGCCTATTTCGCCGCCTTGATGCGCAATGGCAATGTGTTTCCGATTTATCCGACCGACGCCAACATGATCCAAGTCGTCTACCAATGGGCGCTGGGTACCTGCAACAAGGGTATCGCGATCTTCGCCTCGAAGAGCCCGCTGCCGGTGCGCACGACGTTCGCGCAAGCCCAGCGCGCGCTCGACGATGGCGCGGTAAGCTTGTATCAGAGCGCGGCAAGCAACGGACCACTGGTGGTATTCGCCTGCTCCGGCGACATGGTGTTACTACCGGTGTACGAAGCCAAGGATTTGCTCGAGCGCGAGGCCTGCCGCGTGCGTATCGTGTCCGTGGTCAATCCACGCCGGCTGTACCGGCCGGGCGATGTCGCGTGGGCCGGTTGCGCCGAAGCGGACGGGGGCTTCTTGAACGACGACGATTTCGACCGGCTCTTTCACGGCGATGCGCTGCTGGCCGTTACCGGTGGCGCCAGCGCCACCCTGGAGCCGGTGATGCTGCGCACGCGCGTGGCAAAACGCGATCTGTTTTCCTGGAAGCGCGGTGAAACCGCGGCCTCGCCGCAGGAGATTATGGCGTTTAACGGACTCACCGGTGCCGCCATGGCGGCGCGCGCGCTGCAGTTACTCAAGGGTTGAGGACGCACCGGGATGCGCACTGGAAAAAACGCGGAGTTCGCACACGGCAACGATCATTCGCCAACGAAGATCATCGTTCTTGACGACGACCCTACGGGATCGCAAACGGTCCATAGCTGCCTGTTGCTCACCCAATGGGACGTGGCCACACTCCAAGAGGCGCTTGCTGATTCGGCGCCGTTGTTCTTCGTGCTCACCAACACGCGTGCCGTGGATGCCGCACGCGCGGCGGCCATCACGCGCGATGTTTGCCGCAACCTAAAGTTCGCGCTCGCCGGCCAAGACGTGCAGACGATTATTGTCAGCCGCTCGGACTCGACGCTGCGCGGTCATTATCCGGTTGAAACCGATATCATCGCAGAAGAGCTGGGGCCCTTCGATGCGCATTTTCTGGTGCCGGCATTTTTCGAGGCCGGGCGTTTCACGCGTGACTCCATTCACTACTTGAAGATTGGGGGAAAAGACATACCGGTGCACGAAACCGAGTTCGCGCGTGATTCCGTGTTCGGTTATCGCCACAGTTTTTTGCCCGACTACGTCGAGGAAAAAACCCAAGGACGTATCCATTCGAACAGCGT
>JANOTM010000377.1:0-5763 GCA_031416355.1 Gammaproteobacteria bacterium | reverse complement strand
CCTGCCGTTGCCACCGGGCAAGGGATATATCCGGGCCGGATTCGACCGCGCCCGACATACCTTGCGGCACGCTCGGCGTTATCCCGATCTATTCCGTTTTCTTGCGACGCTGGCGGTTTACTACTGCGGCGTTTACATCGTTATTGTTTTGGCTGGGGTCTATGCTGTACAGGTGATGGGTTTCAGCGAACAGGAAACCATTATATTGATACTGGTGGTGAACCTGGCGGCGGCCGCCGGCGCCTTGAGTTTTGGGCTGCTACAAGATCGCTTGGGATCGGTCACCACCTTGGCATTGACCCTACTATTATGGATAGGGGCGCTGGTATTGGTCTATGCGGCTGAAAGCCGCGCCGGTTTTTGGATCGCGGCCCATCTCATCGGCCTGGCCATGGGTTCCAGTCAATCCGCCGGGCGCGCGCTGGTGGGGCAGCTTTCACCACCGGCGCACGCGGCGGAATTTTTCGGTCTGTGGGGACTGGCGACCAAGCTGGCGGCCACCGTGGGTCCGGTGGTGTATGGCGGCGTGGTCTATTTTACCCAGGGCAATCAACGCGTGGCGTTATTGGCCACCACCGGATTTTTCGCCGTGGGATTAGTGATGCTGGCCAGCGTCAATGAACGACGTGGTAAAACGGCGGCGTTGATTGTCCATTAAGCTTGCTTATCCCCACGCGCCCACTAGTAGCACTATACTATCGACAATCGTGTCAATGCGTTCAACGCCCTTGCATAGCGAAAAGATATACCGACGGGAAAAACCATGACTGCGGCACTGCAATGGATAGTGGTTACCTTGGGTTGGCTCGGCGGCATTGTCATGCTGGTGCTGGCCATCATGTTTGTCCAGGACGTGTTCCAGAAACAGCATGCGGTGCGGCGCAATTTTCCAGTAATTGGAAGGTTGCGATATTTCCTCGAACGCCAGGGTGAATATTTCCGCCAGTATTTTTTCGCCGGGGATCGCCAGGAGTTGCCGTTCAATCGTGCCACGCGTAGCTGGATATACCGCGTCGCCAAGGGTGCGGGCGACACCATCGGTTTTGGTTCCACCAATGATCAGCGCGAACCCGGCTCGGTCATTTTTGTCAACGCCGCTTATCCGGTGCTGGAAGAGGAGCGCCAACCGGCGCCGGCCTTGGTGATAGGCGCGGGTTTCTGCGATCAGCCGTTCACCGCGCGTTCCATTATGAATATCAGCGGCATGAGCTACGGCGCGATTTCGGCACCGGCGGTGCGCGCCTTGGCGCGCGGCGCCGCCGCCGCGGGTTGCTGGCTGAATACCGGTGAGGGCGGGCTGTCGCCGTTTCATCGCGAGGGTGGGGGCGACTTAGTGATGCAGATCGGCACTGCCAAGTTCGGCATGTGCGATGGCGCTGGGCATTTTTCCGCCGAACGCGCGCGCGAGCTGGGTGCGGTGGTGAGCGCGTTTGAAATTAAGTTATCCCAGGGTGCAAAACCCGGCAAGGGTGGCATACTTCCGGCGCGCAAGGTGACCGCGGAGGTCGCTGCCATCCGTTACATACCGATACACGTCGCTGCCATCAGCCCCAATCGCCACACCGACATCGCCAACACCGAACAACTACTGGATTTTATCGTGCGTCTGCGAGAACTGAGTGGACGTCCAGTAGGCATCAAGACCGCGCTCGGCGGCACGCAGTTCGTGGACGAACTGGTAGAGGCCATTTTGCGCCGCGGTGACCAAGACGCGCCGGACTTTATTACCATAGACGGCGGCGAAGGCGGCAGCGGCGCTGCCCCGCAGGCGCTCATCGACCACATGGGCCTGCCCATCGCCGAGGCCCTGCCCATGATGGCCGGTCCCTTGATCGCCGCCGGCCTCAAGCCGCGCATCCGGCTGGTGGCGAGCGGCAAGATCGTCACTTCGGCGCGCGCCGCCTGGGCCCTATGCCTGGGGGCGGACTTCGTGACCAGCGCACGCGGTTTCATGTTCGCCTTGGGGTGCTTGCAGTCCCTGCGTTGTCACACCAATACCTGCCCCACCGGCATTACCACTCACAACAAACGCCTGCAGCGCGGGCTGGTGGTGGAGGAAAAATACCTGCGCGTGGCGCGCTACGCGCTATCCATCAATAGTGAGATCGATATGATCGCCCATTCCTGCGGCGTAACCCACGCGCGCGAACTGCGCCGCCGGCACGTGCGCATCGTCCAAAGCGTGGGCAAGAGTATTCCGCTGGATGTGCTTTATCCGTACCCCACCGATACGACACCCATTTAGCCAGCATTGCTGCCGGCAAATCTGGCCACCTTAGTGGGTCAGGCATTGGCCCTATGGAGCAGGGGAATCAAAATAGCGGCCAATATGCCAATCACCGCGATACCCACCAATGCCGCACCCCATGCCGACCATTTTCTCTGCACCCGGTTAAAATGCTCCACGCTGTCCCAGCGTTTATTCTGCCAGGCCCACTCCCGCCCTTTGATACCGAGCATGATGGAAAAGATAAAGCCTATGTAGGGTATGAGTGCCAGCAGGCCTATCCAGGTCCGGTTGCTGGCCGCCCAAATCCAGTTGAGGAGAAAGGCGCCCCACGACCATCCTTGGACACCTGCTGGGAGGGGATGGCCTCTACCCATGCCGGAGGTATTGATGCTGGAATCCATTTTTTCCAGAGGCGCTTTGGGTGGGGCATAGACGTTGGATTTTGGCTGCATGGAGTGGCTCTTGGAGGTAATTGAGTGGGGGGAATGGTGATCACGCATTTCTTTTCTGTCACTAAACCATCCCTTACCTTAAGATAGAAGTGGGCGGAAGCTTTGTATAGTAATCAGTCAGAATTTATTCTGTCCTTATAGTTAACAGACTGTTAGAAACCATTTTTTCATTAGCCATCGTATGTTGAAATTTCGTTACTACGCCCCATTTACTACGCAACAACTATCGCGTTACAGAGGATGCCTTGTTTATGCGCATGGATAAACTCACTACCAAATTTCAAACGGCCCTGGCCGAGGCCCAGAGTCTGGCGGTCGGCCGCGATCACCAGTATATCGAGCCGCTGCACGTGATGGCGGCGCTGCTCGATCAGGAAGGTGGCAGCACCCGGCATCTCCTGGCCAAGGCCGATGTCAACGCCGATGTCCTGCGGTCCAGTATCGGTCAGGCCCTGGATCGGCTGCCGACGGTGGAGGGCACGGCGGGCGAGGTGCATATCTCCAGCGATCTCAACCGCCTGCTGAATCTCACGGACAAGGCCGCGCAGCAGCGCGGCGATCAATATATTTCCAGCGAACTCTTTGTGCTCGCCGCCCTGGAAGACAAGGGCGAGCTCGGCCGCCTATTAAAGACGGCGGGTGTTTCCAAAGGCGGTATAGCCAAGGCCATCGATGCCCTGCGCGGCGGCGACAAGGTGCGGGACTCCAACGCGGAAGATCAGCGCCAGGCCTTGCTGAAATATACCATCGACCTCACCGAGCGCGCCGAGCAGGGTAAGCTCGACCCGGTCATAGGCCGCGACGACGAGATACGCCGCGTGGTGCAAATCCTGCAGCGCCGCACCAAGAACAATCCGGTACTCATAGGCGCACCCGGCGTGGGCAAGACCGCCATCGTCGAGGGCCTGGCCTTGCGCATTATCAATGGCGAGGTACCTGAGGGACTCAAAGGCAAGCGGCTTTTATCCCTGGACATGGGCTCCTTGATTGCCGGCGCCAAGTTCCGCGGCGAATTCGAGGAGCGCCTGAAGGCGGTGCTCAACGATCTGGCGAAACAGGAGGGCCAGGTGATCTTATTCATCGACGAGTTGCACACCATGGTGGGGGCCGGCAAGGCCGAAGGCGCCATGGACGCGGGCAATATGCTCAAGCCGGCGCTGGCGCGTGGCGATTTGCATTGCGTAGGCGCCACTACCCTGGATGAATACCGTAAATATATCGAAAAGGACGCGGCCCTGGAGCGGCGCTTCCAAAAGGTGCAGGTGAATGAGCCCACGGTGGCAGACACCATCGCCAATCTGCGCGGCCTGAAAGAAAAATACGAGGTTCACCACGGCGTGGATATCACCGATCCGGCCATCGTCGCCGCCGCGACCTTGTCGCATCGCTATATCGCCGATCGTCAATTGCCGGACAAGGCCATAGATCTGATGGACGAGGCCGCCGCGCGCATCCGCATGGAGATCGACTCCAAACCCGAAGTCATGGACAAGCTAGACCGCCGCCTGATACAGCTCAAGATCGAACGCGAGGCACTGAAGAAGGAATCCGACGATGCTTCAAAGCGGCGTCTGGACGCCCTCGAGACCGAGATCAACAAACTACAGAAGGAGTATTCCGATCTGGAAGAGGTATGGAAGGCGGAAAAGGCGTCGGTGCACGGCGTGCAGCACATCAAGGAAGAATTGGATCGTGCGCGTCTGGAGAGCGAGACCGCGCGCCGCGCCGGCGACCTCGCGCGCATGTCGGAGCTGCAATACGGGCGCATACCGGAACTGGAGAAGCAATTGGCCGGCGTCGGTACCTACGATGGCAAGGAACGTAAACTATTGCGCAGCGCCGTGACAGAAAACGAAATCGCCGAAGTGGTAGCCCACTGGACCGGCATCCCGGTGGCCAAGATGCTGGAAGGCGAACGCGAAAAGTTACTGCGCATGGAGGAGCACCTGCGCCAGCGTGTGGTGGGGCAAGACGAGGCCATCAAGGCGGTATCCAACGCCATACGCCGGTCGCGCGCCGGGTTATCGGACCCCAATCGTCCCAATGGTTCGTTCCTGTTTCTCGGTCCTACGGGCGTGGGAAAAACCGAACTCACCAAGGCCTTGGCGTCGTTCCTGTTCGATACCGACGCGGCCATGGTGCGCATCGATATGTCGGAATTTATGGAAAAGCACTCGGTGGCGCGTCTCATCGGCGCACCGCCGGGTTATGTGGGCTATGAAGAGGGCGGTTATCTTACCGAGGCGGTGCGCCGCAAACCTTATTCGGTGATCCTGCTGGATGAGGTGGAGAAGGCGCATCCCGACGTGTTCAATATACTGTTGCAGGTGCTGGACGATGGGCGGCTCACCGATGGCCAGGGACGCACCGTGGATTTCCGCAACACCGTGATCGTCATGACCTCCAACCTGGGCTCGCAAACGATACAGGAACTGTCGGGCGAGGAGAATTACCAGAAGATGAAAGACGCGGTGATGGAGATCGTGGGCCAGCATTTCCGGCCGGAGTTCATCAACCGCATCGATGACATCGTGGTGTTTCACTCCTTGGCGCGCGAACAACTGCACCGTATTACTAAAATCCAAGTGCGCTATCTACACGACCGCCTGGCGCAGCGCGACATGGGCTTGACCCTCACCGATCAGGCATTGGACAAGCTGGCGGAGGCAGGTTTCGACCCAGTTTATGGCGCCCGCCCGCTGCGGCGCGCGATACAACAGATGATCGAGAATCCCCTGGCGCAGGAACTACTGGCTGGCAAGTTCGGCCCGGGCGATGTCATTGCCGTCACCGTGGACGCGGGTGCTTTTGCTTTTCGCAAGACATCTAACAGGGCGCAGGTTGCGTGATGTTGATGGTTGCAACCACACTCCTGCTTAGGGGTGTGGGCTTTATTTCTACTTCCCCTTCTATTTAATCGATGACTAATATTTCCTCCTGCTAATATAAGGCCCAAAAAATTAGTTCTTGGAATGCAATAGCTTGCTGGCAAAACATAAATACTTTGGCTACTATGTCCTTAGTCGTAGTGTGCCGGGATAAGCCGTAGGGGCTGGATGCCTCCCCTAAAATTACTATAAC
>JANOTM010000376.1:0-7582 GCA_031416355.1 Gammaproteobacteria bacterium | reverse complement strand
CTCGTTCCTGGCGCTGGAAGGCGTGTCGGCGGACAGCAAGCTATTGGAAGGCCGAGCTGATGAAAAGATCGTCGAGGTCGCCAATGCCAAGGGCGCTGACCTGATCGTGGTCGGCAGCCATGGCCGCACCGGACTGGAGCGCGTCCTGCTCGGCACCGTCACCGAGCGCGTGCTCAACCTCACGCCGTGCGCGGTGCTGGTGGTGCGGTCTACATAAATATGCGAGGCAGCAAGTCGAACCGCATAGCCAAGATGGCACTTTAGGATTTAAGATAAAGTCATGGCTGACACCCCTCAGATTTTGGCATCCCTAAGCCTGATATAGATGTCCCGGGTTATAGCCCGGGACATTCTATTCATCGCCTTGCTTTTTCTTTTACTCGAGTGAACCGAGGATGTAAATTTCAATATGACGTTCGCTCCCTCGTATGCGGTTACCTCGTAATCCATGCGCGACGGGCTTTTATTAAAACGCGATATTCGCAAGAGCATGGAGGTAATGACCACATCCACCTTGGTTGATTTAAGTTTCTTCGATCCAGAAAGCTTGTCGGTAATGTCCCCATGTAATGTCTCGATCAGATTATATTCTTTTAACACTTCCACCCTCTGAGTGTTTTTGAGAAGTTGTTCCCCGAAAGCCACCGAAACCAAACCATCGGTCTTAGACGCCGCCCCCATGGAGGCACAGCCCGTCAGACCAAGCAAAACCACCACCATACCCATGCGTTGTAGACTTTTCACACTTACCTCCCTTGGAATTATTGGATTGGTGCTAGGCAATACACTCATTACAAGCACCCCCTCGCCGCCCTTAATTAAATGTATTTCCCTTATCATAAACACGGGATAACGCCCGTCTACCTATCAAAAAACCCAATAATGTATTTGTCTTGGGATCCACACATGCCCAGAGTTACTGCTATCTTTTAATTAAAGAACTTTGGTGTAGTGAGTATAGGCATTCTGGCCTCTATTTTGCAGGTACTTTTATATATCAAAACCAACATCGACTCAGTGAGGTTCAACATGGCACAGTTAAGGATAAACAATGTCAGTTATGACTTGTTATCGGATGGCCAATTGGCAAATATCTCCCAGTGGAGTGAGTCTCTTGCCGAGGCATTGGCGCAAAGGGAGGGCATTACATTGACCGAGGAGCATTGGCAGATCATCCGGCTAATGCGGCAGTACTATCAAGAATTTCATATTTCACCCATCCGCAAATTGCTAAAGAAATCCATCGCGGAACACTATGGGAAGGAAAAGGCCAAAGACGCCTATCTAAATCGATTATTCCCCCGCGATATACAAATACAAGGCACCAAGATCGCCGGTATACCCGCCCCGTTGTTAGACGCCGAGCGGGAACAGATGGGCCACAAACTGCGGCAAGCACCTGATCCAGCGAATGTTAAACACTTTGTCGACGCATTCGAATTTGGTGGAAAAACAATCAAAGTCTTTACGACCGGAAATCTGGTGAGTCTCGATGAATGGAACGAGCCGCTCGCCGTGTTTATGGCTACCAAAGAAGGTTTGGCGCTTACCCCAGATCATTGGGAGGTAATCCGATTCCTACGCAAGTTCTATTTTGAATATGGGATTTCCCCCATGGTGCGCTTGTTAATCAAGCATATAAAACAGCACCAGAGCAAAAACAAAATCACCAAGGAATATCTTTATAAACTCTTTCCCGGGGGGCCAGCCAAACAAGGTTCGCGTCTTGCGGGCTTGCCCGAACCTCAAGGATGTATCGAGCCATAGCGCGGAGATCCCTGGTGAGATCTAGTTTAAATTAATCACTACATCCTTGTAGCCTGATTAATTTCGTTTTGACGCTTCTCCACTACCCCAGGATCGTGCTCGAAGCGCGCCAGCAACTCGTACACGCATGGCACCACAAACAAAGTAAGCAGGGTCGACACTAGCACGCCGCCGATCACCGCTATCGCCATGGGGGCGCGCAACTCGGCGCCGGGGCCGAGCGCCAGTGCCAGCGGTAATGCGGCGGCGATGGTGGCGAACGAAGTCATAAGGATAGGGCGCAATCGGACTGGACAGGCCTCCAGCAGCGCGGCCCGCACCGTCATACCACCACGGGCTCGCACTTGGTTGGTGAAATCCACCAGCAGAATCGAGTTCTTCTTGGCGATGCCCATGAGCAGGATCAAGCCGATGAAGCTGAATATATTGAGCGAGTGCCCGAACGCAAGCAGTGTCAAAAATGCCCCAGAGACGCTAAACGGCAGCGCCATGAGCACCGTTACCGGGTGTATAAAGCTGTTGAACTGCGAAGCGAGAACCATGTAGGACACGACCACACCCAGCAACAGCACGAACCACAAACTCGCGAATGATTCCTGAAACGACTGCGAACCACCGACGAAACGCAGGCGATAACCCGGCGGCAGCACCTCGCGTGCGATTGCCTCGGCCCGCGCCAGCGCCTCCTGTTGGGACTTGCCGGTCTGGACGTTGGCAAAGATCTTGATGGAGCGCTCGCGATCTTGGCGATTGATCTGCGCCAGACCCATGCCCTCGCGTACCTGCACCACCTCGGATAGCGGAATACGCTCACCTCGATTGTTGCGCACGTGCAGGCGCTTGATCTGGTCCATGCGGTCAAGTTCTTGCTCGCGCAGCCGCACGCGCACATCGTAGCGGTGTCCCTCGGAAGAGTATTGGCCGGCCACGACCCCGCCGACCATGACGTTGACGGTCTGCGAAATGGCCTGGATGCTGACACCGCGCTCAGCCGCGCGCGCGCGATCCGGAATGATCTGGATTTCCGGCTTGCCCAATAGATAGTCGCTGTCGGCGTCGGTCACGAGGCCGGAGGCGTTAAGTTTCTCAATGATAGTATCAGAGTACGCTACGAGCTTATCCCATTCGCGCCCCTGCACTGCGAATTCCACCGGGAAGCCGCGCGAGGCGCTAAAGCCACGCTGCGACATATCCTGGACCGAGACCTTGAGACCGAGTTTGTGCAGCGCCTGGCGCGTGACCGCCATTAATTCCTGCTGCGACAGCTCGTGGCCGGCCTGCGGGTCGATACCACGCTCACCCTTGGGCCGCATGCTAACAAAGATGTTGGCTAGGTTCGACTGACCGCCGGCACCGAAGCCGCCCACGGCAACCATGTAGCGGCGAATCTCGGGACGCGACGCCAAAAACTTCTCGGCGTCGCGCATCATTGAATCAGTGTATTCCATGGAGGAGCCTATGGGTGTCTGTGCACGCACGATAAATGTGCTCTGATCCTGTGCCGGCATAATCTCCTTGTTGATAAAGTTGAGGCTGCCGAACGATAGCGCAAAGAATATAAGCGAGCTGCTGATCACCAACCATGGATGATCGAGCGCGATGGCAAGCAGCTTGCGATAGAGCGCGGCCACGGCGCGAAACGAGAAGTCCGCAGCTCGGCCTATGCGCGTCGTGCGGCTACCGACCTCGACAAACTGCGAGGCGCGCATGGGGGTGAGCGTCAGCGCCTCCAGCAGCGACAACATCACCGCCACCGTTATGGTGATACCGAACTGAAAGAAGAACTTGCCCATCACGCCGGTCATGAATGCCACCGGCAGGAAGATTGCGACTACCGCGAGCGTCGCCGCCATGGCGGCGAACGTAATCTCACGCGCACCGACCAGTGCCGCTTGTACGCGGTTCTCCCCTTGCTCGCGGTGGCGCACAATGTTTTCCAACACCATGATGGCATCGTCTACCACAATACCGATAGCCAGGCTCAAGCCTAGTAATGTGAACGTATTGAGCGTGAACCCGAAAAAGTATAAAACAATGAAAGTACCAATGATGGAGGTTGGGATCGCAAGGATGACATTAAAGGTCGCGGTCCAGCTGCCCAGAAACAGCCAACACACCAGTGCCGTGACCAGGGCCGACAACACCAACGCATACTTGAATTCGTCCACCGATTCCTCGATAAACTTGGTGGTGTCGAAGTTAACATTGATCTGCATGCCTTGCGGCAGCTGCTTTGCGACCTCGGCCATGCGTTCCTTGACAGCGTGCGCCACCGCAACGGCGTTCGACCCACGCTGCTTGCGTATGCCTATGCCCACCGCGCGCTCGCCGTTGGCGCGGGAGATGCGATAGATATCGTCCAAGCCGTCCTCGATCTCCGCTACCTGGTTCAATAGGATGCGGGTGTAGACCGGTTGGCCACCGCGTTGATTAATGACAATGTGCCCGAATTCCTTGGCGGTTTTTACCTCGCCCAGGGTACGTACGTCGTATTCCTTGCTTCCTGTGATGATCTGGCCAGCGGGCAACTCTGAATGTTCGCTCTTGATTGCGTTCACTACGTCGGTTACCGCAAGGTCGTAACGGTCGAGCGCCGACCCCCTGATCCAGACCCGCAGGTTAGGCTCGACATAGCCGCCCAAGGCGATCTCTCCGACACCGGCCACGGATGAGAACCGGTCCTTGAGGGTATCTTTGACATAACGCATGAGCTCGCGCGGCGACTGTCGGTCACTCGTGACCGACATCCACAAGATCGGCTGATCTTCCGGGTTGCTTTTACTGATCACCGGCGGCTCGATGTCGGTCGGCAGACTGCGTTGCGCGGCTGCGACCTTGTTCTGCACTTCCTGCAGCGCGTCACCGATACTGCGAGAGAGGTCGAACTCAATACTAATAGAGGCAGAAGCATAGCGCGATGTCGAGGACACACTGTGCACGCCCTCGACCGTCATGACCGCGTCTTCGATGATGTCGACGACATTGGTTTCAATGACCTCCGGTGCCGCACCGGGGTAGTCAACGCGCACCGTCACCACTGGAAAGTCTACATCCGGCAGTTGGCTGACGCCCATACGCGAGGCCGCGATCAGGCCAAATAATATCAACGCCGCCATTAGCATCCAGGCGAAAACCGGACGGCGTATGGCGATTTCGGGCAAATTCATGGCGCCGCCCCCGTGTACACATCAGGACGATACACTGCCGCCGCCTGCAGGCGCAGATAGTTCAACTTAGTGCTATAGCGCACCCGATGCAATGCCCGCTGATTCTCCTGGAAGCTGGCCTGTGCCTGCAACACATCTAGATTAGTCACCAGCCCTAGCCGGTAATCGCGCTGCTGGGCCGAGTAATTTTTTTGCGCGGCGTCGGCCGCCTTTTCCAGTGCATCGAGTTGCGAACGGTCGAGCACTACGCTCTGATAGACCGAGCGGATCTCCTGCTCCGCCTGTCGGCGTGCCTGGCTCACACTGAGTTCGGCCTGCGTGTTTTGCGACAGCGCCTCGCGCACCCGTGATTGCAAGCCGCCACCGGCATATAGCGGGACAGTGAGCGCAAGCTGTACGTCCCAATCCACATTCTCCAGGGCACCACTACGTTCCAGATAGCGATTGGCATTGAGGTCGAGCGATGGCAGGTGTGTACCGCGTGCCACAGTAATATTTTCCCGCGCTGCGGCCTGGCGCTGCTGCATCGCCTTTACGTCCGGGCGCAAGGCGATACGTGCCAGATATTCGTCTAACGGCCCTGGATGCGCGGGGACCATTTCCGTGTCGTGTAGTGGAGTCGCTGCTGGCAGGCCGCTCAGAAACGCGAACACTTCGCGCGCCGCGCTGAGATCCGCCCTGCGCTGTTCGATCTGGGCATCCAGCGTGCTGATTCCGCTCTGTACCGTCAACACCTCGCCCGAGCGCGAGCGCCCGATACGCACTCGCCCCTGGAGTTCCTTCGTACGTTGCTGATACTGACCGATTTGCTCGCCGAGACTTATCAGGTCCTGCTCGATTGCCAGCACCTCGTAGAAATTCTGCGTCACGTCCTTGAATAGCTGCACACGCGCGTTCCAATAATCGTCGTCCTGCGCCCCTACCAGCGCCCGACTCTGGCGCACCGCGGCGAATTCCCGGAAACCGCGGAACAAGGGCTGGTTGGCGGTGAGGCGCGCGAGCCGCTGGCGGGTGGGATACAGCGTCAGGTCCCGGGCCCCGGTGTCCTGCCAAGTATAAGAAGCGTAGCCCGTTAGCGTCGGATAAAGCGCGGCACTGGCCTGGCGTTTACGCTCTTGTGCCTGCTCGACCAGTTCACCTTGTATGGTAACCACTTCGCTGCGCCCCAGGGCCTGGGTAAAATATTCGTCCAGCGTCAGCGCCTCTACCGCGGCCGCCGGCTGGAACGCTGTCAGCATCCAGGCGGCCAACAGCACGACTACTTTCCGTATCCAAGCATTATTCGGTCTCACGGAACAACTCCTCAAATATAATCAATCCCGTACTCAACACCTGATTTTTTGGCCTTCGCGGCGGGAATCGCACGGATGAGGGTTGGTAGGCGTCCAGTAGATTACTACTGACTGCGAGGTCTGTTACCGTGATGGTCATGGGCATGTGACTTTCAGCGTAGGTCCCGGCGAATGGTAAACTATGTTAACTATCTTGTCTGCTTTTAACGAGCGCCCCAAGGGCATGCTATCTCGGTACCATGCAGTTAAGGCCACGATATGCTCAGAACACGAAAGTAGCCGTTTTTATTCTTAGAACATTTTCCTAAGAATTATCTTAATGGCCAGCCTCTGCCGTGATTCACACGTTTAACTTAACATATCAACAGACTATTCTTGTAAGCTTGTGTTATTGGCGTGGGGCCGTTTGATTAACCACTGGATATTTCCACTGCGTAGGAAATCGCCAATGAATACACCACAAACTCCACCGCCGGTCCCCGATTTTCGCACCCTATTTGAATCCGTCCCGGGTTATTACCTGGTGTTACTTCCGGATTTTACGATTATTGCGGTAACCGATGCCTACCTTAAAGCGACCATGACCACGCGCGAGAATATCCTCGACCGTGGGTTATTCGATGTATTTCCCGATAACCCACAAGATCCCAATGCGACCGGAGTGAACAACTTGCGGGCTTCGTTGCAAACGGATATTGAAAAATAAAGTCGCCGACACTATGGCCGTGCAAAAATACGACATACGCCAGCCGCAATCGGAGGGCGGTGGGTTTGAAGAGCGCCATTGGAGCCCGGTCAATTCACCAGTCTTAGGATCCGGACACAATATTATCTACATCATACACCGCGTGGAAGATGTAACGGAGTTCATACGCTTAAAACAGCACGGCCTCGAACAGCATAAAACCACCGAACAACTCTTGACCCGTACCGAACAAATGGAAACAGAGGTTCTTGCCCGCTCACAAGAACTACATAACGTCAATCAACAGCTGCGCGATAATCAAATATTTTTGGATTCCATTTTCGAAAATCTGCCTAATAATGAGGCGAACGATCTCCGTTTTGTCTACCTTAAATAAGGCCGGCGAAAAACTCCTGGGGCACACGCGCGCTGATCTAATAGGAAAAAACGACTATGAATTCTTCCCCAAGGAGCAAGCTGATTTTTTCATTGGCCAGGACCGCAAGGTGTTGAAACAAGGCGAGCTTGTGGAAATTACCGACGAAGCCATACAAACACGCCACCAAGGTACGCGCTATCCGCATACAAAAAAATTACCTATCCTGAATTCAGACGGCAAGCCCACCTACCTTTTGGGAATATCCGGGGACATAACCCAGCGTAAGCACGCT
>JANOTM010000375.1:0-3196 GCA_031416355.1 Gammaproteobacteria bacterium | reverse complement strand
TTAACGGCGCCGCGATGCCAGGCCTGAATCAGGGGTAAGGCATCTACCTGCGGTTTGACGCGGCGATAGCATTCCACCTGTTCCACCTGCGCCGCGCGCGCGATCAAGGTGGTACTTAACAGCTCACGTCCACCATCGCCCTGAAAAATCACGATTTTTTTGCCTGCTACCTGTTGTAGCACCGGTAGTGTTAGCAAGGTCTCGCTCTGGTACGGGGGTTCCGGAACCAGGATATTAGCGTAACCCAGTTGTTGCAATCGTTTCGCGCTGCCATGACCGACGCACACCAGCTGCAGACCGGCGGGCAGCTTTCGGTGCAGCAGTATAGTCTGCATAGCCCGGCTGACGGCATTGGGGCTGACGAAAACCGCCGCGTAGAACTCATCCAGCCGGTCGATAATCGCCAGCAACGGGCTTATATCCTCGGGGTCGAGGATTTCCAGTACTGGAAATTCCAAGGCGATGCCGCCCGCCCGCTGTATGCGCTGCGTCAGGGCCTGCGCCTGTAGGGCGGGGCGCGTCACCAGTACGCGCGCGCCCGCGAGGTCGCGTGACTCAGCCACGGCCGTATACCGCATCCAGGATCTGGCGCGCCCCCTGTGCCAGGAGATTCTCGGCCAGGGTGGTGCCCAGTTGTTCCCCGGCATGCGCCGGGCCGCGGATATCGGCGCGGATGATGCGGCTGCCGTCCGGGTCGCCCACCAGTCCGCGCAGGTGGAGCGTGTCGCCCTGGAGCACGGCAAAACCACCTATGGGCACTTGGCAGCCGCCCTCAAGGCGCATGTTGAGGGCGCGTTCCGCACGCACGCGCACGGCACTGGGGGGGTGATTAAGCGTTGCGATGAGCCGATTGATGTCGACATCGTCCGTGCGGCATTCGATGCCTATGGCCCCTTGGCCCACCGCCGGCAGGCTGTCCTCGGGCTCGATGACCACGCGTATGCGTGCGCCTAAGCCTAAGCGCATGAGGCCGGCAGCGGCCAGGATAATAGCGTCGTAATCACCCGCGTCCAGCTTGGCCAGGCGGGTGTTGACGTTGCCGCGCAGGTCTACGATGTGTAGTTGCGGATAGGCAGCGCGCAACTGGCATTGGCGGCGCAGGCTCGAGGTACCGACCCGGGCCCCAGCGGGCAGGTGCGCAAGGCTGGCGTGGGTGTTGGAGACGAAGGCGTCGCGCGGGTCCTCGCGCTCGCAGATCACCGGCATGTGTAGGCCCGCGGGCAGGGTAACGGGCACATCTTTAATGGAATGTACCGCCAGATCGACGCGTCCTTCTATTAGAGCCTGCTCCAGCTCCTTGACGAACAGCCCCTTGCCGCCCACTTTAGCCAGGGGGGTATCGAGGATAATGTCGCCCTGAGTGGTCATTTTGACCAGTTCCACCTGGATCTGCGGAAACTGCCGTAGCAGATGCGCGCGTACATATTCCGCTTGCCACAGGGCCAGTTGGCTTTTTCGGGTGCCGATGCGTATGGTTTTCAAAAGGTCTTACCTGAACAAATTGGCCTGCAACAAATTTGGAAAAATCGGAGACGGTTAATTCGGCAACAGGCCTTATCATCAGGGATGCGGTGCGTAAACTCCCAAGTGTATTGACTTCGGAGTCCCTGGATTCAGCTAAACTCTTAGCCTGTATGCCGGGTTTACTAGGTTCCGGACTAGGCATATCCTAAATCAATTTCACCGCGGAATCATCCCGGACACGGAATCTTCAAGTTTAAGCATAGAGCCTGGATTATGAAAAAATTGATGGTGTTAATAGGGTTGTTGCTAGTGCCATCTGCTTGGGCTTCCGACGCCGTGTTGCCCATGGCGGAGAATTTTCGCGTCGACGCGCGCCAGGCCCATCACCAGCGCGTGGCGCTGTTGGTGTTCTTTTCCGCCAAATCTTGTCAATACTGCGAGACGATGCGAGAGCTTTTTCTGACCCCCATGTTCGCTAGCGATGATTATTCCGATAAGGTCATTATGCGCGAAGTGCAGGTAGATAGCGGGCGCGAATTGCGCGATTTCGAAGGCAAGAAGTCTAGCCACCGGGATTTTGCCCTGCGTTATAGGGTAGGTTTGACGCCTCAGATCTGGTTTCTAGACCCCAGCGGCAAGGAACTGGTGCCGGCGCTGGTAGGGCTTAGTACGCCGGAATTGTTCGCTGGGTATTTGGACGCGGCGATAGACGCGGCCGTGGCGAACATGCGCGCCACCCCGCCCTGAGCAACGCGCCTTATGTGCTGTATTTGATGCGGTGCTTTTGGCTATTCGAGTTGATTTATTGGACCGGGAACCCTTGAAATATATCTCGAATAAACTCAAGGATTGCCCTGCTGTTCTTGAACGTATCGGCAATTTGATACGTTATGAGAAAGAACACGGGATAAAAGAAACCAGGCATAGTGTTTGACCAACCTACAATGGGTCGAGCAATCTTAGCCCGCATAACCGCCGTGTTACCCAACCACCCCACAAGTATGCCGACAACCGCTCCACCAATTATGTCGGTAGGATAATGCAAGCCCAAATATATTCGGGGCAAGGATATAACCAGAGTGGTGTATACCAGTGCAAATATTCCCGCCCTGCGCGATACGAACAATAGTCCGGTGGACAGTGCGTAAAATAACACTGCATGGTCACTGGGAAATGAGCTCCAGCCTTCCAGGACTGTCGAGACCGTTCCATACGGAAGCAAGAAATCGACACCTGCTTCATGTATAGGCCGAAGTCGGAAGGGCAGGGTTAAAGTCAGGGTTTTTGCCAAGACTATGGCGACTAAACAGCTAAGTAGGGTAGAAATAACATGTTCGCGTACATAGGGCTGATTTTCATGGCTTCTATACCATCCCCACCATAAGAGGCTCGCTAAAAGACCGCCTTTTAGAAAATGGTTTCCTGCCAAGAAAATGATGGTGTAATCAACTGTCTGTGAAACGCGAGAAAATTGATTGATGGAGCTCAGTATCGTTGAATCGAGTGCGTTCATTGCGTGGGTAGTGCTAAGTTTTAAGGATGTTGATTCCTTAAGATAGGCTATGGTGCATGTTTTGCAATGGGAGTGTGTGTGGAAAGTTTGTGTTCTGGTGGCTATTTGTTTCTACAGGATTGATCGAGCGCGCTAACGCGCGGGTTTTAAACCCTAATTGCGGGTCCCGCCCCGGCCGCTCTCGCGCATCCCTGCGCTTCGCGGCACTCGCACATCCTT
>JANOTM010000374.1:0-11440 GCA_031416355.1 Gammaproteobacteria bacterium | reverse complement strand
CAATATGACCTGTCCCTGGCGTACACCCCGGGCGTGGCCGAGCCGGTGCGCGCCATCCACAAAGACCCGGATGCCGCCTATCGTTATACCAACAAGGGCAATCTGGTGGCGGTGATTTCCAACGGCACCGCGGTGCTCGGCCTGGGTAACACCGGGGCGCTGGCGGCCAAGCCGGTGCTTGAGGGCAAGGCGGTGTTGTTCAAGATATTCGCCGGCATCGATGTCTATGATATCGAGGTCAACGCCAAGACCGCGGAGGAGTTTATCAATACCGTGGTCGCCATCGCGCCGACCTTCGGCGGCATCAACCTGGAAGACATCGCCGCGCCCGACTGCTTCATCATCGAAGAGGCGCTGGACCAGCGCCTCGATATCCCAGTGTTCCATGATGACCAGCACGGCACCGCGGTGATCATAGGCGCGGGCCTGATCAACGCCCTGCAGTTGCAGGGCAAGACCTTGGCACAGGCGCGCATCGTGTGCCTGGGGGCCGGCGCCGCCGGCCTGACGTCCATGCAAATGCTGGTGACCCTGGGCGCCATGCCGGAACACATCACCGTGGTGGACAGCAAGGGCGTGGTGCATTCCGGGCGTCACGACCTCAATATTTATAAGCAGCGCTTCGCCCACACCACCGACCAGCGCAGCCTCATGGACGCCATGACCGGCGCCGATGTGTTCGTCGGCGTGTCCGCCGCCGACCTGGTGTCGCCCGCCATGCTCAAGGCCATGGCGCCCAAACCCATCGTGTTCGCCCTATCCAACCCCGACCCGGAGATTCGACCGGAAATCGCCCACGGTGTGCGCGACGATCTGATTATGGCCACGGGACGCTCCGATTATCCCAACCAGATTAATAACGTGCTTGGTTTTCCATTTATTTTCCGCGGCGCCTTGGATGTTCGTGCCAGTCGCGTCAACCGCGAGATGCAAATCGCGGCGGTGCACGCCTTGGCGGCCCTGGCGCACCAACCGGTGCCGCCACAAGTACTGGCGGCGTACAAACTGGAGCGCCTGAGTTTTGGACCGGATTACATTATTCCCAAGCCCCTGGACCAGCGCCTGATCAACGTAGTACCTCAGGCAGTAGCACGCGCCGCCATCGAATCCGGCGTGGCGCGGGTAGGCTATCCTGCGCATTATGCCCAGGCCCTAAAGGAACAGGCATCGGCTTAACTGGCTTCCATTCGGACGTGCCAGGGTGGGCCGATGCGCATCCGGCCTAGCTCGCGATTTATAGCGGCTATACTGAAAAATCAAACACCGGCGCTGCTTGCCGGTTGCCATAGGATCAAACAAAAAAGGACTGGGCATGAAAAAGATCAGCATCGTCGGCGCCGGCCGTGTGGGTGAATCCACGGCCCATAACCTGGCCAAGGCCGAGCTATGTCACGAGGTGGCACTCATCGATATTAAAGAGGGCGTGCCTCAGGGCACCGCCCTCGATATCCAGGAATCGGCGCCGGTGTTCGGTTTCGATACCATACTCACCGGGCACAATAATCTCAGCGCCATGGCGCGCTCCGATCTCATCATTATTACCGCCGGCCTGCCGCGCAAGCCGGGCATGTCGCGCTCCGACGTGCTCGACGCCAATGTGCCCATCATTACGGCCATCATGGACGAGGCGAAAAACTCGGCGCCGGACGCCGTGATCGTCATGGTGACCAACCCGGTGGATGTGCTTACCTACGTAGCGTGGAAACACACCGGCTGGGACCGGCGCCGGGTGATAGGCCTGTCCGGCGTGCTCGACTCCACGCGCATGGCCAGTTTCGTGGCCATGGAAACCGGCTTTTCGGTGAAGGACATCAGCGCCATGGTGCTGGGCGGCCATGGCGACACCATGGTGCCGCTGCCGCGTTATACCTGCATCAACGGGATACCCATCGCGCAATTCTTAAGCCCGGACCAGATTGCGCGCATCGCCCAGCGCACGCGCGAAGGCGGCGCCGAAATTCTCGCCCTACGCAAGACCAGTAGCGCTTATGACGCACCGGCCGCGGCGGTAGCCACCATGGTGGATGCCATACGCCACAACCGCAAACGCATCCTGCCGTGCGTCGCCATACTCGACGGCGAATACGGGCAAAAAGGCATATGCATGGGCGTACCGGTGATACTCGGCGACCACGGCATGGAAAAGGTGGTGGAGCTGGATTTGAACAAAGAGGAAAAGGCCGAGTTCAACCGGTCCGCCGAACAGGTGCGCGCCGACATCGGCCGGCTCAAGCTGTAAATAATTTATTTAGGCCCACGCGCGCCCAGCTTCGATTTCATCCCGCCGGTCACGGCAAACTTCATCGCTTCCTGCATCGACATGTTGACCGGCTGGATCGCCGAACGCGGCAGTATGACGGTGTAACCGCCGATCTGATAGCTCATGGGCATATACACGGCAACCATGTCGTCACCCGCCAAACCCACCGGTAAATCGCTAAAATCTTCGCGTGTCACGAAACCGAGCAACTTGATATCGGTATTACCCACGCGCACCAGCACCACCTGGCTGAAACCCTGATTCTTGCCGCCGGAAAAAAATCCCATCAGCTCACGGATGGAACCATAAATGGCCTTAACCAGGGGAATGCGATTGAGCAGACGCTCGCCCATCCCGAATACCCGCCGCACCACCCACGCGCGCAACAGCAACCCCACCAGAAAAATCAGGGCGATGCCCGCCACCAGGCCCATACCCGGCACATACCAGCGCACCGGCAATATCAGCTCGATAACTCCGCCGAGCACGGATTCGGCCTTGGCGCCCAGCCAGCTCAAAATATAGAAGGTGAGCATGATAGGCAGGATCGCCGCGAGCCCGGCGAAAAATATTTTACTGAAATTTTTCATGCGCTGTATCCTTTAAAATGGTTCTTAGGCGAGCACGCCACATTAAATTAATGGTGTAAGCAGCATCAGTCTATGTCACTTGCACCCGCGGGTGAACTGCTGGCTAATGGCCACACAGCAATATCTAAAGAATATTTGCGCGTCGCCACGACTGCGCGTATACCTTATATACTAAAGCCGTGCCCGTTACTCTTAGTTTAACCCAGTAAGGTTGGATACCCATGGCCGCACCACTGGATACATCCGTCATCGATAATGTACGGCGCCTGCTCGAAGGTCTGAAGAAGACTTCCGATGGCGCCATCATGTACCTACTTATCGAGCGCGCCCTGCGGAAATTCAGCGGCGCCTCGGGCCAGGTGGAATTGGCGTTTGTCGTGTTTCTGCACAAGCTCCTAAAGAGTTACGCCAATACTCCAAACAACGATCCGGCCACGCGTATGAAGGCGCGCGTGCTGCAGCAACGGTTGGTTCCGTTTCTGCCGGAAGACGTCGCGGCAGCCCCTAGACAAGCTGCAAAGACCGGCCCGCCGGCCACGCAAAAAACCGCGTCTGCAACTCCGGCTAAATCTGCCGCCGAAGGCCACACTGGCCCCACCCGCCGCGCGCCTCCCGCGCTCCCGGCATCACCGCCACGACCGGTGACCCAAAAACCTGACATCAAGCCGTCCCAGCCCCAGGCACAGACAAGGATAGAGGATGTCACACCTATCCCTCGTCAGCCTAAGTTCGGCGCCCAAGGCAATGAGGACGATGTGGATATGCTCCAGATCAAGGTCGCCCACAACGTCGCCGAGATCATTTCCCGCAACCGCGCCTTCGATGCGCTGTTGCACAACAGTCTCGACGTCATACTGCAATCCCATGACGATGCCGAGATCGAGGACCTCAAGCAAGTGCTGGTAAAAGGCATAGAAGAATTGATTAACGGCCAACAAAACCTAGGCGAAAAACTTTCCACCACTAACACCTATCTCAACGCCATACACGATGATAGGCGCAAGCTGCGTGACACCCTCAACAAGGTGCGCAAGCACAGCCTGTCGGATGAGCTCACCGGCCTGCCCGACCACACCGCCTTTGTGCGCCAGATGGACGGTGAGATCGGGCGCGCTAAACGTTACGGTTTTTCCTTGGTGGTCGCCATCATCGACGTGGATGGCCTAGCGTCGATCAACGCCGTTCACGGACGGCCCGCGGGCGATGCGGTGTTGCAGTGTTACGCCCGCGAAATCATGTCCCAGTTCCGCGGCTATGACATGGTGGCGCGCTACGGCAACGATGAATTTGCCATTTTGTTCCCCAACACCCAAAAGGAAGGCGCCACCCGCGCCCTGGAAAAGGCCCAAAAACGGGTGGCTGAAACCTATATCACCTACGCCGGCGCAAGCATTCCTTTACCGAGTTTCTCCAGCGTGCTCACCCTCTACACCCCGGGTGAAAAACCCGCGACCCTGTTGCAGCGCGCGGGCGCGGCCCTGGATCACGCTAAACTGCGCGGACCCCATCAAATGGTCGTGGCCCTGCCCGGAAATTAGCCGATGGGAGGCGTTTCCCGACGTACGGTATAATTTGCCCGACCTACTGTAGCCGGAGGCTGCCGTCCCGGGCCTAAACCAGGAGTTCCCACCCATCCCCGAATGAATTATCATCTACTAATACGGCCGTTATATACGCGCAAACGCGCTTCGTTAATTAAGGGGAGTAAGTGGCTAAACGCAGTACCGAAGAGGTCGAGGCGGAATTATTCGCCAAACTGTTTGAACTCATACACGAGCTCAAACAGACGCCCGATGGTGTCCAGCTGTACACGCGTATCGCCGGCGGTTATCACGAACGTAGCGCGATCCAGGGCTCCGTAAACCGGGCGTTTTTCGAATACACCATTACCCTGCTCAAGCAATACACCAAAAAATCCAAAATCGACCCGGCAACCCGGGTGCGGGCGGACCAGATCCTGCGTTTTGTCATTACCTATCTCGAGGCCTATCACGCCGAACTGCCCGCATGGCGACCGGTGCACGGGGCGGCGCGGGGAATAGACCACACACCGCATAACCTGCTGCGTACCCGTAAATCGTTCGAGCAGCAAGTCGCATCCATGCTGTGGGCTACGCGTAACGAGCTGCCGAAACACGCCTCCAGTTATCCGCCGCCTACCCCTAAAAAGCCAGTGGTGTCACCGGTGATGGCCCCACCGGCGCCGGTCTCCCCGGCGCCGATCTCTTCGGTAGGGCCTAGCGTGAGCTCGTTGGTGCTACATAGTGCATACAGCGACCTCAAGAAGCAGCGCGATGGCTTGGCGGCCAGGATATCCTCCGCTATCGGCCAAAACCTGGATTTCGTCGCACAATTAAAATTCCTGCAACAAGTACTGCAGCAAAAAGATGTCCCGGATAGCGGACAATTGCATGAACTCATGTCCGATGGCACCGACGAACTTATCATCAGCTACCGCGAACTCGGCGACAATCTGCATCAGGCGAAAGACACCCTCGACGCCATCCAGGCGCACGAGCTTCAGATACAATCTGAAGTCAATAAAATACTCCTGACCACGCTCACCGATGAATCCAGCATCATCCCCAACCGTGCCGCGTTCATGCATCGCCTTGAAGGCGAGATCGATCGCGCCAAGCGCCACGGCAACCCGCTGGCCTTGGCCATTATCGAGCCGGACATCATCCATGGGGCCACGGCGGGACCAGGGGCTAGCGATGCAATTGTGCGCATCTATGCAAGCAGCGTGCTGTCCCGCTTTCGCGCCTACGACGTGGTGGCCCGATATAGCGACAGGGAGTTCGCCATACTCCTGCCCAATGCCGGCGAGGAGCAGACACTCAGCGCACTGCGCAATGCGCAACACCACGCCGCGACCACTTTCTATCAGCACAATGGCAAACGGCTAACGCCGCCCACATTTTCCTCGGGCGTAGCATGGTACCTGCCCGACGAGCCGGCGGACCGATTCCTGGCGCGCGCCGATAACGCGTTACAAAATGCCCGCAAATCCGGGCCCAGCTGGATAGAAACGGCACTCAGCGCCTAAGCCGTCCCCGCTGAAGCTGGGGTAGCCCATCCCCAAGGCAAATATATGGATTTCGCCTCGCCCCTCATCCCCGGCATACTGGTGCGGCGCTATAAACGCTTCCTCGCCGACGTGCGCCTGGAAAACGGCGACACCACCACGGTACACACCGCCAACACCGGTTCCATGCTAGGTTGCGCTGAACCCGGCAGTCGCGTGTGGCTGAGCCGCGCGTCCAATCCGGAGCGAAAATATCCGCTGTCATGGGAGATCGTAGAAACCAGTGCGAACGTACTGGTAGGCATTAACACCGCGCTTCCCAACCGCCTAGTGCGGGAGGCTATAGAACAAGGTGTGGCGACCGAACTCCAGGGCTACCACCGCATACGCCCGGAAGTAGCGTTTGGCGATGAACGCAGCCGCGTCGATCTCTTGTTAGAGCGCGATAGGGATGACACGCGCTGCTACGTGGAAGTAAAAAATGTCACCGCGTCGATAGACAAAGGTATCGCATTGTTTCCCGATGCGGTGAGCGCGCGCGGCGCCAAACATCTGCGAGAACTCATGGGTGTGGTGGCCCAGGGACATAGGGGGGTATTGTGTTTTTGCGTGCAGCGCGCGGATGCGCGCGAGGTGCGTCCATACGATGCCCTAGACCCGCTCTATGGCGCCACCCTGCGACTGGCCTTGGCGGCGGGCGTTGAAGCCATGGCCTATCGCGCCGACGTCGCTATTACCGGCATTAACCTGCGCTATCCCCTGCCGGTAGTATGCCCCTAAGAGACTAAGCCACTGTGCTTATTTTTTCTTAGCGGCCGATGTGGTATTTTTGCGTGGGGCCAAAATGTCAAGACATAGGCTGAAAACATGCGAAAATGTAGATAGCGTGCCTTTTCAACTCGCATCCCATCGACCTAAACGAACACTATTAAGACGAATGCCCTTAAATATGTATGCGCGAGGCTGAAATTTCGTTTGGCTAAAATCAAAGCGCGGCTAACTAGCACACAGGAGAAACCATCATGTCTATTAATGTTGCTCGCTATAGAAATCTAAAAAACTACAAATACCAGTTGGTTAGTGATTATGCCATCTCGATCGAGATCAAACCCCGCGATAATGTTCGTACACGGTTTATAGATCTCGATGCCCAGGGCCTACTCACCATCAAAAACGGTTACGCCTGGGACGGCCCCAGCGGACTCGGAATTGACACCAGGTCATTCATGCGCGCCTCGCTGGTACATGACGCGCTATACCAGCTCATGCGTGCCGAGTATCTCGACCACAATATTCACCAGAGACCTGCGGATGATTTCTTGAGGACCATCTGTCTTGAGGATGGCATGGGAAAACTCCGAGCATGGTTTAATTGGATGGTGCTGCGCCTCTTTGGAAAAATGAGTGCCCGGCCGGTACCGGAACCAGCGGATGAAATTATTTGCCTTCCTTAAAGCGCTGGACCGAATTACAGGGTAATGCACTGCAACTTTCTATTAACCCCGCGCCGCGCTAAAGAAGATGCCTGATCGGGAAAACCTAGCGGTTCTCATCAAGTCCCATTTCCCGATACTGGTAGTGGAGACCCAAGAAGAGAACCGCGCCCTGGCGCTGCTGAAACTGATCAGTGCCAGCGACGGCCACCGCTTGGTGGTGTGGACCGCCACCGACGGGCTTAAAGAGCATACCGCCTCGGACAAGATCACGACTAGCGCGGAGGCGTGGCAGATCGCCGGCGATAGTCGTGACCCGCCGGATAACCCCACCCTGGACCCGGAGGACATGCTCGCCTCGGTGCTCAAGAATACCCGCCGCAGTGTTATCGCCTTGGTGGATTTTCATCCTTACATTGGCAATCCCCGCATCATGCGTTTCCTCAAAGAGATCGCGCAAAACTATGAGGCCAACGGCAATACCCTGGTGCTACTGAGCCACGCCCTGGATATCCCGGCGGAACTGAAGAGCCTATGCGCACGCTATGAACTGGTTTTGCCGGATGAACACAAGCTGCGCAAACTGGTTCTGGACGAGGCCAAGCTATGGAGCCTCAAACACAAACAAAAACTCAAGGCCGATAAAGATGCCCTGGAGCTATTGATACAAAATCTGCGCGGGCTGTCGTTAAGCGACGCCACACGCCTAGTACGCAACGCCATCTACAACGATAACGCCATCACCCACAGCGATATCCCCGCAGTGCAGGCGGCCAAATATCAACTCGTAGGCAAACAGGGCGTGCTGTCGTTCGAGCACGAGACGGCGGGCTTTGCCGACCTCGGGGGTCTGACCCGCCTGAAAGATTGGTTAAGCAAGCGCAAATTGCATTTTCTTAATGCCGGCGGCAAAGCCACGGCCGATCTGCCCAAGGGCGTATTGCTATTGGGCGTGCAGGGCTGCGGTAAAAGTCTGGCGGCCAAATGCGTCGCCGGTGTCTGGGGCGTTCCACTGCTGCGCATGGACTTCGCTGCCCTGTACAACAAGTTTATCGGTGAAACCGAAAAGAACATGCGTGACGCCCTGAAATCGGCGCATACCCTCGCACCTTGCGTGCTGTGGATGGACGAGATCGAAAAAGGCGTGGCCGGCGGCAACGACGACACTGGCACCAGCCGCCGCGTGCTGGGTACGCTGCTCACCTGGATGGCGGAGAACAAGGCGCAGGTATTTATCGTTGCCACCGCCAACGACGTCCAAGCGCTGCCCCCCGAGCTACTGCGCAAGGGTCGGCTCGACGAAATTTTTTTCGTTGACCTGCCCGATCCCGCCACCCGCCGCGACATCCTCGCGCTCCATATCAATAAGCGCGATATGCGAGCGGATGACTTCGATCTTAATGCCCTGTCCCAGGCCAGCGACGGTTATTCCGGCGCCGAACTGGAGCAGGCAGTGGTGTCGGCCCGCTACGCTGTCAGCGGCAGCGATCAGACGCTCGGTACGGCGCATATACTTGCCGAGTTGCAACAGACACGGCCACTTTCCATCGTCATGGCGGAGGATGTCGCGGCGCTGCGTCAGTGGGCCGCGGGCCGCACGGTGTCGGCGCACTGACGGCACTGCCTTGAGACTCCCTAGCGCTAGGCGCTGCTTTCAAGTACTCTGGTATCCGATCCCAGGCCGGGATACGGCTAGCTATTCCACCGGAGGAAATATATGAACGCTATTAAAATACTCGCGATCATACTGATTGTGACAGGTGCGCTGGGACTGGGGTACGGCAGTTTCAGCTACACCAAGGAGTCGCATGAGGCCAAGCTGGGTCCCATAGAACTATCGATTAAGGATAAAGAAACAGTCAATATTCCGGTCTGGGCGGGTGTGGCGGTGATCGTGGCGGGCGCATTATTGCTGCTGGGAAATAAAAACAGTTAATTCTGCGGATGAGTATACTTTAGGTCGACGTGCACCACCTGGCCCTCATCCCCACCCTTCTCGGCAAATGCTCCCGACTTTGCTCTACCTCCGGCATCCATGCAGTCGTCCCGCAGGGAGAAGGGCTTAATAAAACCCCTCTCCTGCGGGAGGTGAGGCGGAAATAGTAAAAGGTCCAGTGGACGAATGGCACTTACTTAAACCTAAACGTAGGGTGGGTAAGCGTTTTTTGCGTAACCCACCAGGCGTTGCATAGCAACACAATGCCTTTTAAGGAGTGCCTGGCGGCACGCCTGGTGGGTTACGGCACATACTGCGTGCCTCCACCCACCCTACGTGAACATAGAACTGCTTTAAGTAAGTGCCATTCGGCTCCAACCCCTTACATTCACCTTTTTCTGGTACTACTAAGGCCGTAATTTTGGACTATCCCCTTTACCCTGTGACATCAATAATTGTTCCTTGAGTTCGGCGACTTCTGCTTCCAGCCTGCTGACCCTCTCTACTAGCGCCGACACACTCACCCGCTCGGACGTCTCGGTGGCCATCACAGCCTGCGTTTGGATTGCAAGCGCTGCAACATCAATGGGGCCGGAGAACAGGTGCATGTACTCTGCGTCCTTGCGTCCAGGTGTGCGCGGTAGTTTCACCACCAGCGGACCACCATCCCGTTCCATCAACCCGGTAAGCGCATCCAAGACAGCATCGTTGTCGGCGAAGGAATGCAGACGCCCACTGTGCGCCCTTAGTTCGCCAGGTGTCTGCGGACCGCGCAGCAACAGCAAGCAGACGATGGCGAACTGCGCTGGGTCAAACTGAAATGCACCAAGGTGATCATTGGAGAAGTGATGTGTGTATTTCTCCACCCCGCTCTTGAAATTCTCCTCCACACGCACGAGTAGTTTTGCCTGCAAGTCGCGGGCGGTGCTCTGCACCATGCCCGGCGTCAGAGACATGAGGGGATTGCGGCTGGACTTCTGATTGCAGGCGTTAGTCAGCGCATTCAGTGTCAGTGGATACAGTTCCGGCGTGACGACGGATTTCTCCATCAGACAACCGATAATGCGGGCTTCGTTGGTGGTTAAATTTGGTAGCACCGTGGGTCCTCACTAACGTAAAAGTAAATAAAATTAAAGGTGACGATTAAAATTAATCCCTCCGTCACCTTTAATGTTCAGTTTGGTAGCTACGTAAGAGACAGTAAACCTGCCATGCATGTGCTGTTTTAGAGTGGACGTTACGTGCTAGCTAATTGAATAGCAAGAGGGTTTTGTGGGGAGACCTCAGAGTTTGACTCCATTGATATCAATGCCACGAGCAACGGAGCCTCGATAAGAAAACCGTTTCCGTTTTTGATGGACATATTTCAAAACTAATGTTATTAAACATCCTCCCACCGAATAATTACATGGAGGTTTTGAATATGAATACAAAAAGAATATTCTTGCGGAGATACAGTACTACCAGATATGTGATGTTGCTGATCGGTATGTGTTTTTTTTCTCCCACTGTGAGCGCCAGCCTTATCTTAGATGCTGCCAGCTTTGCCCTAAATTTCCAGGCTGCTGGCTTTCAAGCACCAACGATTATTATGAATGAAACGGAAAGTACCTTCGATTTAGCTATTACGGGGTCACTAGTGGATTATACCTTTGGTGATAATACCGCTTCGTTTACAGAATCTTTTACACTAAATTTCTGGAGAGGTTCTGTTACTTTTGGGCAAGTTGATGGGCAAATTAACCCTGACTCAGTTACAGCTTCTATAAATATGTATCACCAAGCTGGTATAAATAGGCCACACCCTGGCGATGCATTGAAAGGAGGTATTTTCACCTTTCCTTCGAGGACTTTGAGACAAGGAGATCCAGCAGTAAGTTTTGGTACGCTAGTTTCTCATCCTGGCAATGGTCATAATGACAACTACTATGATGGCTTATTCTCTGTAGCTGGAAACAACAACAACATAACTGGATGGAATTATAATCTCAAAGCGGTACATGTTGTGCCAATTCCAGCTACTGTTTGGTTATTTGGTTCGGGCCTTCTCGGTCTAATCGGAATCGCCAGAAGGAAAAGGGCTTAATTTACACGATCCATGCACCATGGTCCTGCCGAGTGTGGGACTTTTATTATCTTTGGTGTAAACGGCGTGTGTCAAGGTAGTTGTCGCCCCCGCCGTTAGGCTGCTTG
>JANOTM010000373.1:0-4427 GCA_031416355.1 Gammaproteobacteria bacterium | reverse complement strand
GTACAAGGTCAATGGGATATCGCCGTACGCGATCTGGATTATGCCTTGGGCCTGGATGCCAACGACGACGGCGCGCTGACCTGGGGCGAAGTGCGCACACGCCACGCACACATCGCCACTTATGCCCTGGCGCGCCTGCGACTACAGCGGGACGGCGAGGCCTGTCCCATGACCGTCACCGAGCAACTCCTGGACACGCACAGCGACGGCGCCTACCACGTGTTGCGCTTCCGCGCCGCGTGTACCCAGGCGCCGCGCATCTTGGACATAGAATACACATTGTTTTTCGATCTGGATCCGCAGCACAAGGGCCTACTGCGCTTGAGCCACGCGGACACCATTCAAACCGTGGTATTCGATGTGCAACATGCGACTCGCCGTATAGCGCTCGATGGTCACGGAACTTGGCGCGCACTCTGGGACTACGGCGTTCAAGGTGTGTGGCACATTTGGACCGGCCACGATCACCTGCTGTTTCTACTCATACTCCTGGTGCCAGCGGTGCTGCGGCGTGAGCGCACGCATTGGCAAGGCGTGGAAAATTTTCGCGCCGCGCTGCTGGATACGGCGAAGGTCGTCACCGCCTTTACCGTGGCGCACTCCATCACCCTGAGCGCCGCGACCTTAGGGCTGGTGAGCCTGCCGAGCCGCTGGGTGGAGTCGGCCATCGCCGCGTCGATTATCATCGCGGCGATCAATAATATTGTGCCGATATTGCGGACGCGGCGCTGGCCCCTGGCCCTGGTCTTCGGGTTGATACACGGCTTTGGATTCGCCAGCGTACTCACCGACCTCGGCCTGCCAGCGGGCGCCCTGGCCGGCGCACTCATGGGTTTTAATCTGGGCGTGGAGACCGGTCAGATGGTGATCGTGATGATGTTCTTGCCCTTGGCGTTTGTGGTGCGCGCGTCACTCTTCTATCGGTACACGGTGTACATCGCCGGCTCCGCCGCGGCGGCGGGCCTAGCGGGTATTTGGTTGGTGGAGCGGGCATTCAATCTGCGTTTGCTCGCTATCTAACTTTTACTAAACTTGCAGTAATGCATGACTGCTTCCTCGATTTTGCCGGATTATGCGTGCACATTTTCCGACTCCACCTGACTTGGTACCGTCTTACCCACCCGGTAAAACGCCGACATTTGCTCTATGATGTCACGCGGCCTAGATGGATTGGTGTCTAAGAATATCGTATGTCCAGCCCCCGAGTTCTCGGCGACATACTTGAGGGTTTCGGTATACATAAAGAACAGCATGTAGTTAGGATCGACGCCCGCCGACACCAGCTCTTCGACGGCGAAATGTATGCCTTTGGCGACTTCGCAGCGAAACTCGGACAAGCCCTGGCCTCGCAGCTTCCATGCCAGGCGTTCCGCCTCGGCTTTGATTTTTATAAAGGAGCCATCGGCTTCCGCTTCCTTGGTTTTGCGAATCAATAAGGCCATACCCTCGTTTTCCGCGGCGTCGCGTTCATTGATCGCCGCCACCACGCGCGCCATGGACTTGGTGATGACATCGTCGAAATGGATATGATTATAGCGCAGGTCTTCGATTCTATAACCCCATCCTTCGATGCGTGCGTCGACGTTGGCCTTAATGCGGAACACCACGTCCTGGGAAATGCCTATCATCTCCGCCTGGCGTTTGGTGGCGACATACGAGCGAGTCTCATCTTCCAGAAGTTTGCGCAGGGATAAACTGAATTCCGGCTCACTGGCAAAAGAGAACGCTGCCCGCTTGACGGTCTCCTCGCGGCTATCAGCCACCGAGTACAGTAGCGCACAATCAAAATAAACATTCGCCTGATCTATAGTGATGGCCTGAAACTCTAGATCCATGGCACGATTTTGCAAAGTAATGACTTTTGCATGCTCCCAAGGCCGCGTCCAGTTAAAACCAGGCATGACCATGCGATGATAGCGGCCAAAGCGGGTGACGACGCCGACGCTCCCCTACGGTATCGTCACGTGATAAAAAATGAGCCCGATAGCAGCAGCGATAAACAACATAGCGGAAATCATCAATGGAGTATCCATGTGCCTTCTTAATTTATAAGATTGGGTCAGGTATTGAATCTTTGCATTTTTGTAAAGCACATAACATGATATTTTTAGGACAACACAATCGCTGCCATGGACTCGTCGCCGGCTGCATGGGAAACAGCCCTGGAAAAAATAACATCAACCACCGCATCCGCCACCTCCACAACCGCTACCTCCACAACCGCCACCGCCACCGCCACCGCCATCTGGACCCTTACCATTCCTGTGGCGGTCTTTCCATATCCCTACCATCGCAAATGCGAAAAAAACTATCCATGCTATCCATGACATGTCCGTGTCGCCGCCATTCTCGCATCCAGCTAACCCCGCTAACGGTGTCACTACTGCCACCAAAATTAAGGGCGCGGACAGATGCGGCTTGGGTATCACCCAGCAGGTGCGCGTATTGATTCTCTTGAAATGCGCGGCCTCACCAAAACGTCTTGTAGGCTCTGGCCAAATATCCGACGGCGGCGCAACGGCAAACACTTGCGCGTAAGAGTGCAAAGTATTCTCGTACCAGGTATTGAACTTTCGTCCCTCGTGGACACCGCCCTTGGTCGGGCCGTGATGTAAGGGTCCACCGAGCATGGCACAGAAATCCTCCCAATAAGAACGCGTATAGAGTAAATGCAAATGCCAAACTTGATCCACCTCTTCCGAAGGCGTTACTGGATGGCCGGCGGTCATGGCCAGGAGGATAAACCTTTTGTATTCCTGGAGCGCGCGCTTTGCGAACGCCGGCGACCAACCGTTGTCGCGCGCCAGGCGCGTGGAGAACGTGAGCGTGCTATCGATATCGTCAAACGCGTACTCATCTATACGCCGCCATATAGCCGCTTGTAGAGTATTCATACATCCTCCTGTAGCGCGAGTTAACGTCCTTTAGGAATAGACTGCCGCTTGCGATCTTCCTCGTAGGCGTAGACCACACGCCCACCTTTGACTTCGCCCATGACGGCGATGTCGGCGGTAATGGCTTCATGATCGTCGTGACTATAGGGGCGATCATAAGTAGTAATCACGCCTGCGACCGGCGCGCGCAGATTCTCCAGGGCAGCGCGGATCTTGGGTCCGTCGGTGGAGGCCGCCTGTCGAATTGCGGCCACCAGCAAATTTAAGGAATCGTAGCCCTGGGCCGCCGCGATGGGGTAAGGAATACGCTGAACCCGATAGTGCTCTTGATACGCCGCGATAAATGCTTTGCGCTGAGGTGTATTGGGTTCCTGGATAAACGTCTGCGGCATGCGCGCGCCCTCCGCGTGCGGCCCGGCGTGATCGATAAAATTGTCCATGGACAAGGGCGCGCTGCCTATGATCGGCACCCGCCACCCGAGGCGCGCCATACCGTTGGCAAGTTGGGCCAATTCCGGACCGATACCGTAGGTGAGCAGGACTTGCGCGCCTGCGGCCTGGGCACGTAGCAATTGCGTAGTCATATCGACATTCTTAATATTGAATTTTTCAACGACTACCGGTTTCAGGCCTCTCCTGGCCAGTTCCTTTTCCAGATCTTCGCGGCCTGACTGTCCATAATTGGTGGCATCGGCGAAAATCGCCACCCGCGTGAATTTGTGTTTGTCCACGGCGTCGCTCACGATCATGGGCGCCTGGATAGTACCGGACGACGCCACCCGAAAAATGTAGTTATGGGGATACTGCGGCGGCAAAAACTGCCGGGTAATCATGGAGCCGGTGGCGACGTTGGTGATCGCCGGGATTTTGGCGTCCTGGTAGTAACGCTGGCTGGCGAGCGCCACACCGGTATTTACAAAGCCCAGGGCCGCCACGACTTTTTCCTTGGCGATCAATTCCCGCGCCACCAGGACACCGATCTCCGGGCGCGCCTGGTCGTCGCGCTCCACCAAGACCAGGGTGCGGCCTAGGACACCTCCGTGCCGATTGACGTCCATGGCCGCGAGCCGGACGCCGTTGCGCATGCTCAGGCCCATGGGTGAGGAGCCTCCGGTGTAAGGGCCGACCAGGCCGATCTTAATAGGCTCCACCGCCGCAACAATGTTCGGCAAAGACACAAGGAGTACTGTCAGCAGCAGTCTGGTCTTCCACAGCATACGAACGCCCCTCTAGCAATTGCACTTACAATATAGCGATATATATAACACCTGGTTTGTAGGGTGGGCAGCGCCCACCGCACATGGCTGCGACCGGCGCACGCCGGTGGGCGATGCCCACCCTACATCCCACTGCTATAGCGACGGTTATGCGGCATTATTTTAAGGTGTACGTTTAACAACAGCGATTGATCTTGTCCCATTGGCGTTGCTGTTCCTGCCGGAAGAACGCCTTGCGGCTCACGGGCGTGCACGCCGCATGCGCGCGCGCGTGATGCTGCAAATAGCGTTCGTAGGCGTCGTCACCGGTCAAGGT
>JANOTM010000372.1:0-10418 GCA_031416355.1 Gammaproteobacteria bacterium | reverse complement strand
GGTGGAGGCACGCAGTATGTGCCGTAACCCACCAGGCGTGCCGCCAGGCACTCATTAAAAGGCATTGTGTTGCTATGCAACGCCTGGTGGGTTACGCAAAAAACGCTCACCCACCCGTTTAGGTTTAAGTTAAGTGCCATTCGCCGATAAGCCGATTCCGGATGCCGGCATTCACGGGAATGACGGCAATTCTGCCTTTGGGAGCCTTAAGGTAGTGCCATTGGGGTCAGACGCTGAAGCGCCCGTTACGCAGAAACACACACACCGCCCGTGCGGTGGCGGCGGACAATAGCAATCCGAAATGGGAAGTCCTGACGCAAAAGAAATCCGTGGCCTGGGCCAATCGGGTCTCACTTAAAGATACCGTGCCATCACTCACCTCGGTGTGCCGCACCACCAGGCGCCCGAGACCCAGGTTCACGCTGCCGGCAACGATGCCCAGTTCGCGCGCCGGCAGCGCCCAGGATTGGGGTCGTCCGGCCATTAAGTCCGCCATACTTTTGCCCGTAATCATTCGGCCCCAGCGCCACTGCACCAGCCGGTTGGCGACCCGATTGCCGTTATGGGGCGTGCCTAGCGTGACGATGCGCCCCGGGGATTGCCGTGGATAAAAATGAAACAAGGCGCGCACCACCAGCCCGCCCAGGCTGAACGCCACCAAATGTATAGTCCCCACCGGCAGTGTACGCAGGAACACCTGCAGAGCCGCGGCATTCTGCTGTAAATCGCAACCCGTGGTGCGGTAGGAAAAAAGATGCGGGATGAAGCCGCAACGGCGCACACGCCAGGCCAGCGGCCACAAGCTCCAATAGGGCAACCATATGCCGCTCAGCAGTACCACGTGTTGCAGTTTATGCGTGGGCATTTGTTAGCAAGCATCCTGGCGAGTTTGTAGTTTGTAGGGTGGGCGAGGTAGAGCGCTGTCGGGAACAGGCGCCGAGATGGCGAAAGTACTGGAAACGCAGGAGCAGTTTCCAGTGAACCGCCCACCAGCGTACGCGACCGCAGCCGCGTGTGGTGGGCGATGCCCACCCTACGCCTACTAGGAAGCACCCCAGCACGAAAAGTGCGCTGGGCAGCACCCTTCAACCCACCACAGGATCGGCGCGGGTTTGCATCAGCATGCGCAAGGCATCGCGGTTGGTCCAGGAAAATACCTGTTCCAGGGCCTGTTCAAACGGTACCCAGAGATATTCACAATGTTCGCTCGGGCTCACCACAATAGGGATTTCCTGCGCCAGCTCCAGGGAAAAGAAATGCTCGGTGTTTTCGCTGACCTCGGGCGCATACTTGTGTCGCCACTGGGGAAACAGCACATAGCGCTGTTGGATGTGCCAATCGCACAGCTGCGGCGCGGTCACGTGGATACTGGTCTCTTCGCGCAGCTCGCGCACCGCCGTGGCCACCGGCGTGGCGTCGTCCCATTCCATGCTGCCGGTGATGGATTGCCAGAACTCCGGGTGGTCGGCGCGCCGCAGCAGCAGCACCTTGCCGGTGCCGGTGTATACCACCACCAGCACCGATTCGGGCCGTTTGTAGGGGCGTTCACCGGTCATGGGTGGGTCGTGCTGCATGTTGGCTGGACTTGGTATAGGTCGTCACAGCGGCATTTAAACATAACGACATATATGCCTGTATGTAGTATGTAGGGTGGGCGACCGCCATGGATGGCGGAAGTACTGGAAACGCAGGAGCAGTTTCCAGTGAATCGCCCACCAGCGTGCGCCAGCCGAAGCCACGCATGGTGGGCGATGCCCACCCTACATCTACTGGTTGGATGTTGATGTGGGTCTAAACAGTCTCGCCCTCGGCCTTGCCCACGGGCTTGCGCAGCTTGATGTGCAGTTCCCGTAGCTGGATATCGTCCACAATACTGGGCGCCTCGGTCAAAGGACACGCGGCCTTCTGGGTCTTGGGAAAGGCAATGACGTCGCGGATGGAGTCGGCACCGGTCATGATGGCGGCGATGCGATCCACGCCAAAGGCGATGCCCCCGTGGGGTGGTGCGCCGAATTTGAGCGCATCCAGCAGAAAACCGAACTTCTCGCGCGCCGCTGGCTTGTCTATACCGAGTAGGCCGAATACCTTTTCTTGTACGTCTTCCTTATGGATACGCACCGAACCGCCGCCGATCTCGGAGCCATTCAGCACCATGTCGTAGGCGCGCGACAGGGCATTGGCCGGATCGAGATCGACCCTATCCTCCTCGCCGATCTTAGGCGCGGTAAACGGATGGTGCAGCGCCACCCAGCGCTTGGCCTCGGCGTCGTACTCGAACATGGGGAAGTCCACTACCCACAGGGGCTTCCACGGGCCTTGCAGTAGATTGAGGTCGTGACCGAGCTTTAGGCGCAGTGCACCCAGGGCGTCGTTCACTACCTTCTTGGTGTCGGCGCCGAAGAAAATCAGATCGCCGGTGTCGGCCTGGCAGCGTTTGAGCAGGGCCGCGATCACCTCATCGGGTAAAAACTTGAGGATCGGCGACTGTAGTCCTTCTCGCCCCTTCGCGATATCGTTGACTTTAATATATGCCAGGCCCTTGGCACCGTAGTTGGCGACATAGGCGGTGTAGTCGTCGATGTCCTTGCGCGAGAGTTTTTCCCCCTGGGGCAGGCGCAGGGCGGCGACGCGGCCGCCGGGGCTGTTGGCGGGTACTGCGAATACCTTGAACTCCACCGCCCGCATCAGGTCGCCCACGTCCACCAGCTCCAGGGGGATACGCAGGTCGGGGCGATCGATGCCATAGCGGCGCACCGACTCGGCGTAGGTAATGCGCGGAAACGGATTCGGCAGGTCCACGTTCAGCACCGTCTTAAACGCGACGCGTATCATGTCCTCCATGAGTTGCATAATGGCGTCTTCGTCCAAGAACGATGTCTCGATGTCGAGCTGGGTGAATTCCGGCTGACGGTCGGCGCGCAGGTCTTCGTCGCGGAAGCAGCGCGTCACCTGATAGTAGCGTTCGAAACCGGCCACCATGAGCATCTGCTTGAACAGCTGCGGCGACTGCGGTAGGGCAAAAAAATGCCCCGGGTGGGTGCGGCTAGGCACCAGGTAATCGCGCGCGCCCTCGGGGGTGGACTTGGTGAGGATCGGGGTTTCGATCTCGACAAAATCCCTATCCTCCAGATAACGCCGCAGGGTCTTGACGAGGTGATGGCGCAGCAGGATATTGCGCCGCATGCCGGCGCGCCGCAGATCCAGATAACGATACTTGAGGCGCACGCCCTCGCCGATGTCGGTGTCGTCCAATTGAAACGGTAAGGGCTCGGATTTATTCAATACCTCCACCGACTGCACCGCCACTTCCACCATGCCCGTGGGCATATGGGGGTTTTCGGTGCCCGCGGGGCGCTTACGCACGGTGCCGGAAATACGTAACACGTACTCGCTGCGCACGCCTTCGGCGGCGGCAAAGGCAGCGGCGTTATCCGGGTCGAACACCACCTGGGCAAGGCCAGTGCGATCGCGCAGATCGACGAAGATCACACCGCCGTGATCGCGGCGGCGGCTGGCCCATCCGCAAAGTTGTACGCTGGCACCCACGTGGGTGGTGTCCAACTTACCGCAATAATGACTACGCATGACGCTGATTCCTTCAAATAGCTATTTATTAAACGGAGTAAACCAGGCCGCCGGGGCGCGCTGGTTTTATACTAGAGAACCTTTTTGCCCTCCGGCCCCATTGCCCCCGCGGACAAAATCAACTTGATGCCGGTATCCACTGACATATCCAGCTCGATAATTTCCGCCGCCGGAAACATCAGGAAAAATCCCGACGTGGGGTTGGGCGTGGTTGGCACAAAAATATTCACCAGATCGCAGCCGGTCTTGTGCTCAGCCTCTTCCACGCCGTCGCCAGTGACGAACGCCAAGGTCCATACTCCCAAGCGCGGATACTGCACCAGCACCACCCTGCGAAACGACTTGCCGGTGCCGCTAAACAGGGTTTCCGACACCTGTTTCGCGGTCGAGTAGATGGGCCGCACCAAGGGGATGCGCATGAGCATGCGCTCCCACCTCCCGACCATATTGCGTCCCATGAGGTTGGTCACCACCATGCCGGTAACCAGCAGTAACGCCACCGATAACAATGCGCCGAGACCGGGGATATGGAAGCCGAGCAGATGCTCCGGATGGATGGCATTCGGCAGCAACGGCAACAGGCTGTTGTCCATGAGGCCGACCAAAAACTTGATGACCAGCACCGTGATAAGAATCGGCGCCCATACCAGCAGACCGGCAATAAGATAACGCCGTAATTCCGCTATCCTGCTCTGGTTCACGCACGCGCCTTAGGCGGCTTGGTTTCCGCGGGCACTGCTGCCGGCGTCGCGGGGTCGGCCTTGGAAGCCGAGTCTGAACCGGACTCTGAGCTGGAATTTTTAGATTCGCCCCCGGCAGTGTCGCTTTTCTTGGCCCCACCTTTGAAATCGGTGGCATACCAACCGGATCCCTTTAACTGGAAGCCGGAGGCGGACATGAGTTTTTTTAATTGCGGCTTGCCGCAGGCGGGGCAGTCCTTCAAGGGCGCATCGCTCATTTTCTGGATGACTTCCAATGCATGGCCACAGGCTTGGCAGGCGTATTCATAAATCGGCATACATACTCTCCAAGCAATACGCCCAGCCCCGGCGCCTGCGCGCCCGGGCTGGAATCAAAAGAATGGGGAATTATAGCCTGAATAGGCCCGCCAGCGCATCGACTGACGCGCTATTTACCGGCAATAATGACCTGATCGGACCTTGGCGGGGTTTTCCGAATAAATAAGTCGGGGAAATGATGCCCGCATGCCACCCAAATCAAACTAACCCTCGGCAAACTCTATTTTGGTTTGAGCAGGTCTTTGAGATTGGAAAATGGTTTCTGGGTGGCGCCGGCAGCTTTGGCGCCGGTCTCTCCCACGGCACCGGCGGTGTGGTCCAAATAGCGTGAATGCTCATTGTCATGGCAGTAAATGCATAGGTTCTCCCAGTTACTGCCGTCCGGGGGATTGTTGTCGTGATTATGGTCCTTATGGTGCACGGTGAGAAGCTGCAGATTCTCGCGCGTGAATTCACGCGCACAGCGGCCGCACACCCAGGGATGCAGCTTAAGCGACAGCTCACGGTAGCCCTGCATGCGGTCATCGCTCTCGCGCCGGGCACGGGCCACCACCTCATCCAGCCGGCCGGCCCCCGGTTCACCCGTCGATCGCTTCTGAGCCACAGACCCTCCATTAGTTTGCGCCGATATACGCATATACTGTGCAATCAAAACCTTACTCCACAAAAATATTTCCTGCAATGGCTAGCGCCGCGCCCGTTTTTCCGCGCTCGGCCACGGCAAAACGGTTTGATTTCATTTCCTTAGCTGATCTTCTTTGGACACTGCACCATGATCGCGGCACGCATGAGTAGTTATGGAGCATAATCATCACTCCTGCGAGTAGCGTGTGCCGTGCCCAATAAAAAATCTTTTTGCATGCACTTAGGACTTCTATTTTTACCTATTTTTATGCTACTTTAGCGCGTGACCTCAACCACACCACCCTGGGAGTGACTCATGGCAACAAAAGGTAAATCAACCAAGAAACCTACCACCAAATCTGAAATGCTGTCTGTCATCGCCGAGAAAACCGATCTGAAACGCAAGGATGTGAGCGCAGTGCTAGATGAGCTGGCTAACATCATCAAGCGCGATCTAAAAAGCGGCCCCGGCGTATTCAACCTATACGGCTTGATGAAGGTTAAAATCGTACGCAAGCCCGCCACCCCAGCACGCAAAGGCATCAACCCTTTCACCAAGGAAGAAGTCATGTTCAAGGCGAAGCCTGCGCGCAATGTCGTCAAGGTTCTTCCGCTAAAAACCCTCAAGGACATGGTCTGAGTAAGGCGCCGTTAGGCCATTATTGAGCCAGGATGCAGGGCGACAGGCCCCGAACAGACACGGTACCTGTCGCTCCCCGGCCATGCGGGATAAGCCGTAAGCGTCCATGTCTCTTACGCGCACGCCAAGCTTTCCTTAAACCTGCGGATGCAGGCCGCATCGGCTGCCCCTCTCCCCCGTTATGAACTATTGTAGCCAATGTGGGGGCCACGTCAGCCTGCGCATTCCTTCCGGCGACAATCTGCCCCGCTACACCTGCGACACCTGCCAGGTCATCCATTATCAAAATCCTAAAATAGTCGTGGGCTGTATCCCGGAATGGGATGATCACATCCTGCTGTGCCGGCGCGCCATCGAACCGCGCTACGGTCTATGGACGCTGCCGGCGGGCTTCATGGAGAATGGCGAAACCACCACCCAGGCGGCGGCGCGTGAAACCCATGAGGAAGCCAATGCGCATGTAGAGATCGGTAAACTGTTCAGCCTTTACAGCCTGCCGCACATCAGCCAGGTCTATATTATCTTCCGCGCTCGCCTGCTCAGTCCGGATTATTCTCCCGGCGTGGAAAGTCTGGAAACGCAGTTGTTCAGCGAAGCCGATATTCCTTGGGAAAACCTGGCGTTCACGGTGGTGCGTCGCACTTTAGAAAATTACTTCGATGACCGGCGCCATGGATATGACCGCATGTACCTAGGAGATGTTACCCAGCCGCTGAACGCTAATAATCCCAAGCCTCAGGGATGACGTCGACCCAGGCCCGTAGCATGGGCCCATTTGAGAAAATCCGGCGAACGTGCCAAGGCTATGGCATTGACTTCATCGGCGGCGTCATAAAACGGCTTGGCCGCCACCACCAGGCCCTGCTTGTGCGCCTCTTCCCGCAGGAGGCGCATGAACACCGGTAGATTTGCGGCGGTGAGGCGGTTGGTATCGTGGAACGCCACAATGAGGGGAATGGCATCGCCGACTACCGGCACCACGCCCTCCTCTATCCTGGCGCGCATGGTGCGCATCTCGGCGGCGACACGCAAACGCAGGCGCCAAACGTAGTTGATGCCACCGGTTATACCATCGTTTACCCGGATATCGTACATCAGCATATGCAGGCGATTGCGCTCGTAGGCGGCAAGGGTAGCGTTATTAAACGCCCAAAAAGTTGGGCGCACAAAACGTGCCGGTACCGCAGTGATGAGACGGATATCGTCGATACCGTCGCGTAGCGACTGGTCGAGTTCGTCCGGCATCATACTAGTATGATTGATATGTCCGCGATCAGACCCGCTGTGCAGCGCCAGCAGGTGACCCGAACCGTGGATACGGCGCAGCAGTTGTTGCCCAATGTCGCTGCCACCGCTCTTGTGGTAGCGCGTCTGGACAAAAAAGATGGCCTTGATGCCCGGCTGTATGGAGTTATCCGCCAACTGGTCGAGAATGGAGGCGGTCGGATTGTTTTGCGTTGCCCCGCTGGGACCATCGTCAAAGGTCAATAGGAAGCGCACCGGCACGGTCGATGTCTCTGCCCCCACCATCGAAGGTGCCACCATCAAATACACGACCCACGAGATTACATACCACAAGCGGAAATATCTTTTCACGTGCTTAGCCTGACTTATAGACACTGGATTGAAAGATCATGCAACACTGGAGGCAGGAGGATTGATTAGAGGGTTGAGCCCGCCCTCGAGGACATACACATCATAACCCTTTTGTCCCAAAACAAACGCGGCGGCGGAACTGCGACTACCGGTGTCGCAATAAATTATATATTTCCGGTGTTTGTCTAGGGTTTCGCAGCGCGTACGCAAGGCCTGCAGCGGGATATTCATACTGCCCTTGATGCTACCGTTGCGATGTTCGTTTTCCAGGCGCACGTCGACCAGACCGGCGCCGGCCTTGACCATGTCCACACCCGCCGCCGGCGTTACCCAATTGAGCAGCGGCGCCTTTAATAAAGCCTCGAAATCGGATTTCGCCAGGCGCATAAGGCGGCCTTCGCACAACATGGCCACGGTGGCATTACGCGGCGCATTCGACGCCAGCGCCTCCTCTCCAAAACTGTCGCCTTCGGCCAAATCCGCCAGCGCTACACTCGCCGAGTTATCCGCGGGCTTGCGCACCACGCGGCAACGGCCCTGCTTAATGATATAAAAATAATCACCCTTGTCGCCCTGGCGAATAATGATTTGCCCGGTCTTTACGGATATTTCCTGCAGGCGTGCGAACAGGCTGACGATGTTAGCCGCGGGTAGGCGCAGAAACGCCTGGGTCTGAAGGATTTTCATCATCCACACGTGGTCGCTGCTGTCGCCCTCGAATTCGGTCACTTCGATACCGGACACCTGCTCCAAGGTAAGCATTTTATCCAGCAGGTCTCCGTCCACGCGCAGAATGCTCACCGGGCCGATGCTGGTGCCGGTATATTGCCTGGGCTTGAGATTGGCCAGCGCATACAAAGCGGCGTCGCTGCCGCCGCTGATCATCCGCGACAGACCGCTATGCGCCGATGTCAAACTCACCTCTCCGACCAGCACGTACACGGCGTGCTTGTCGCGGTCACCTTCGTTAAAGAGGACCTGTTTCGCCGATAATTCCTCGACCACGGCGGTGCGCGCCAACCTCTGCTGATTTTCCAGACCCAAAGAATTGATGGGTATGCGCTGAGCGAACAGCTTGAAGTCTACAGAATTACTGGAGGTCACTTGGGCGATTCCGGTTAACTATGGTGGGGTCGAAAACAGAACAAACGCATAGGGATAACTCTAGCAGGCGATCTGTAGGTCGGCCAGGAAAATGGTCATGGGGCCAGCCGGCCGGCAGATGCGATGGAAAACCCAACGGGGAACTGCGAACGAGGTCTCGATGTGCCAAGAGACGGTAAAAGCGGGTGGCGCTAGGCCACCCGCGTCCAGGCGACATCAAATTCAGAGGCTATCTTCCCTAGATAAACTACTGACTGCCGTAGGGTCTCAGTGAGTAGGCGTAGTCTGCGCTCAGAACAAGCGTGTCTACCCACACTTGTAAACAATATCGGAATCTCTGATATTTGAGTATATTTTTTTATGGATTGGCCAGCTATGCGACCAATTTGTCTATTTCATGGTTTCTAAGCCAAGAATCCAGGCCCAAATAGTTTACATCGCGCGTTGAGGTGCGGGATAGACACAACCAGAAACGTCGCGCCGAATCGCCACGTCAGTCTCGAACGAGCTCGTGGTTAGGTCTCATTGCCCCGGTAGTCAATGGGCGGCAACATGCTTCGGAGCACCTGGATGAGAGATCGAGCCTGATCAATGTAGTCATCATGGGGACCATAAGTAAGTGGCGCAAAGTGCTGGCCGAAGGTTCTTGGACGCATGGCATCACTCCCTTTGGGGGCGGGGTAACGACCAGCCCACACGGTGAATTGCTCAAGCCTCTCAAACAATAGAAAGTCGTCGTCGGTGAGGTCAAGTCCCGCGTCCTTCGATAAATCTAGCAGGTCATGTGAGCCAAGGCGAAACTTACCATTTTCATCCCAAGGCCCTTTTATCGAAACGATGATGGCCTTAATTAAGTTTTCGATAGCAAACCCGCCAAGCATTAGCACAACGGCCCGGACATTGGGCTCAGCGCGAGGGGTGCATTCATTGTCACTAGCAGCCTGGGCTGCAAGTACCTCGAAAGCCCGGATCAGACGATCTACAGTGAGCGTCCAGCTGATCGGATCTTCAGCGAGGAGACGATGCTGCTCGTCCCATGCTTCCTTGGGGCTTCGGTCATCGATGGGTTTACGGGTGGCCATGAGATGGTTCTGCCTTGGGACCTAACGAGACCTGTATTTTAGTAAACAAAGCATATCTTACCTGTGCCTAATATAATTTGGATGTCTTATACGGGTCTAAAAATTAAGAAACTAAGCATTATCATGATTCCTACAACTTGATACGTCGTTAATAACCATTGCAACAAAAAACGGCAGAAACATTATCATGGTTAACCAGATTATTGAGACATCGAAGATTCGACGTGCATAAATTATTGAGATAACGAAAAGCACAAAACAATAAACCACCATAAATAGCTGCCACCGTGCATTGCCGAAAATCCGGTCTTTCAGAGCACGATCATGTGGCCAGCGAATGTTAGAAGCGATGCCAAAAGGCACAAACGCAATCAATACTCCATAATCAGGAAATATATATAAGATAGCAAAGCCTATAAGCACGAGGCCCCAGCTGATTATTATGTCCCTGCAAGTAATATCGTCGCGCATTATTAAAACCAAGTAAGCCTGAAAAAAAAATTCCAACCGGCCAATAAGGCGAAGATAATTGAAAAACCGGCAGTAAATATTGTTAATTAAGTTATTCGCTCGACTGCATAAGCAAGATAACTTTTTCCGCACTGCTTACACTTAAGCCATATGCGCACGATAGGACCAATGAATATCGACGTTATTAACGTAAGTGGAACCCGCCACAGATTACCTGTTGACCAAAAATCAGTTGTTGTTTCTTGCGATCCGCAAAATGGGCATGGATCCTTGTATCTCAATCTCATGCCCGATTAT
>JANOTM010000371.1:0-7222 GCA_031416355.1 Gammaproteobacteria bacterium | reverse complement strand
GCGAGTTTATCCTATCCCGGGCGGCAAAAAAAATTTCCTCCGGCTAAGGGCGTTTACAAATGCCGGACATGGGTCATGATTTTTTAACTAAGTCATTGTAATTGTTTATTTTTATACGGCCGGGTGCGAGTCTATACGGTTGGAGTGAATAAGCCGTTCCACAAAGAACTCCAAGTGGCCGCGGGCCTGTTGCGGCAGCGGCCAGTGGGCTGCCAACTGTGCCAGATTCTTGAACGCCAGGGCGGCGCGACTGCGAGGATAGGCCGTCAGCACCGCGCACTGTTTCTGCACTGCCTTGCGCAGATAGGGATCGAAGGGCACCAACCCCATGTAATTCAGGGACACATCCAGCGAGCCGTCGGTGATGCGCCCTACCTTCTCAAATAATTCACGACCGGCGCGGGCGTCCTTGGCCATATTCGCCAGTAGGTGAAAATTGCGTACGCCGTGGTCCTTGCGGAGCAGCCGCATCAGCGCGCAGGCGCCGGTGATGGAGGCCGGCTCATCGCACACCACCACCATCACTTCTTGCGCAGCCAGGCTGAAGCTGACGACGCTGTCCGATACCCCGGAGGCGGTATCGATGATCAACACGTCCAGGTCGTGGCTCACCTCACTGAAGGCGCGTATCAGGCCGGCATGCTCTATAGGTAGGAGTCCGGCCATGTGTTTGAGGCCGGGAGAGGCCGGGATGATCTTCAGACCAGCGGGTCCTGGGAGCATCACCTCGTCGAGCGTGCGTTCACCTTGGATCACGTGGGATAGATTGTATTTAGGCTGCAAGCCCAGCATAACGTCTATGTTCGCCAGACCCAGATCCGCATCCAACAACATGACCTTCTTGCCGTCCATGGCCATGGCAATGGCGAGATTCATCGCCACTTGGGTTTTACCCACGCCGCCCTTGCCGCTGGTAACCGCAATGACACGCACCGGTTTCGGTGGTGTATCCGGCAAAAGCAGGGGTTTCATTTTCATGCATGCATCCTTGCCCGTTCTGTTCCTGGGGCGCTGGCCTGGGTCGTCGTGCCGGCGAGGTGCGCGGCTGAGAAACCCACGGCTTCTCTATGTTATAGGGACAATAGCAATATTTGTTCCAACCTATATCGATGCGCAGTCTGCATCTATGTAGTTGATATACTGGATGATTAGCCAACACCACGGGGACATAACTAAGGTGGCAACGATGGCAGAATATTGACTTTATGGGCTTACAACCGCCAAGAGTACGGCAAAACTGTGGGTGCATCGGCGAGCGGAGCGGAGACAATATATCCAGAAAAAGCGACTACTTCCCATAATGATAGCGACAGGCAGCGATAAAGATTTGTCCCTGCGTCACTTTATATACGAGCCGGTGCTCCTCATTAATCCGGCGCGACCAATAACCGCTCCATTCGTGTTTGAGCGGTTCCGGCTTGCCTATACCGAGAAACAGATCTTTGTGGATGTCTGATGAGGCGATTGACGCGTTTAAACAGCGGCTGATCCTTGCGTCGCCACCAAAGGTAGTCTTCCTAGGCCGCGTCGGCCCAATACACATTCACTTAAGCAACTGCCGCCGTTTCGCCTTGCCCTGTTCAATTTGGCTGACCGCCCGGCGCAGACGCCGGGCCATGGCCGGGCTGCGCAGAAGATAAGCGGTTTCCTGCCATGACTCGAAATCCTCGAACGACATGAGGACCGCAGCGCTGCCCTTCTGCCGGGTAATCAAGATGGGTGCATGATCCTCGTTAACCTGGGCGATGGCCTTGGCCAGATTATTACGTGCCGCCGTGTAAGAGAGTGTTTTCATAAGTGGCAACCTGTACAGATCATTGGACAGGTCCAGTATATCATCACAGAATTATAAACCCGCGTTCCCCGGCCTATCAGTTACCTCGTACTTGCGTAACTTCTCCACCAGAGTGGTGCGACCCAGCTTGAGGCGCTTGGCGGCCTGCGCGACGACGCCGTCGGCCTGATCCAGGGCCTGCTTGATCAGCGTGTACTCCAGATTATTGAGATGCTCCTTGAGATCCAGACCTTCCACCGGCAATTGCGCCAACGTCGAGGCGGAGGGTGATAGTGACAGGCTGGCCGCGTGCATGGTGACCTTGTAGGGCAGCATGCCCAAGGGGCGGAATTTTTCCGGCAGGTCATCCACGTCCACGGTGCCATTGGGATAGAGTATGGCCAAGCGTTCGATCAGGTTGGCCAGTTCGCGCACATTGCCAGGCCAAGGATACTGGGCGAGACACATGTTCGCCGCCGGCGTCAGGCATAGCGATCCCCGGTTTTCATGTTCCAGGCGCGCGATCAGCTCGCTGATCAGCAACGGAACGTCTTCGGCACGCGTGCGCAGCGCCGGCATCTCTATGGGAAAGACATTGAGCCGGTAATAAAGGTCTTCGCGGAAACGGCCCTGCTGGATCGCGTCTTCCAGATTGCGGTGGGTGGCGGCGATGATGCGTACATTGGCAATAATGCTTTTATTGCTGCCGACGCGTTCAAACGTCCGCTCCTGCAATACGCGCAGTAGCTTGACCTGCATGGAGAGGCTCATGTCACCGATCTCATCGAGAAACAGCGTGCCGCCTTCAGCCATTTCAAACCGTCCCTGGCGCGTGCTGATAGCACCGGTAAACGCCCCTTTCTCATGCCCGAATAGTTCGCTCTCCAGTAGATCAGGGGGTATTGCGCCGCAATTAATCGGCACAAACGGACGATCGCGGCGCTTGGAATGGTAATGCAGGCGGCGCGCGGCGACTTCTTTGCCGGTGCCGGATTCACCGAGCACGAGAACATTGGCATCGGACTCGGCCACTTGTTCTATGAGCTTGCGGACGCTGGCTATCGCCCGGCTGTTACCCACCAGGCTGCGGAACAATTCCAGCGGGCGCTGGGTCACGGCACCGTGGCGCACTTCGCGATAGATCTCGGCTTGGTGCAATGCATGCATCAACTGCGGATATTTCACCGGCAGTTCGATACTGCCAAGTGCGCCGGCCGCTACTTCCTGGGGAATAGAGGCACGATGGTTACTGTCCCCAACGAGAACGATGGGCACGTTGGCATCCCAGGCCTTGAGGGCGTGGAATATCCCGGCCTGCTCGACGCCGGCATCGCACGGCCCCAGAAACACCGCGACAATGGCATCGGATTCACTCAGGTGAGCGCGCCATGCGCCGACATCCGCCACCGCAACCACCTTGCGGTCGATAAATTCCAGCAGATTACAAAGATACTGTCGCCGCGATGTAGCGGCGTCTATTACCAGCACCGTGGTACTAGCCATTTTGTCTCTCCTCCGAATGTATCATTATATATATCTGCCTTAAGTCCATCTTCCGCCGGCAGTTTCTTGCGTCACCTATAAACTATAGACCCATTCTTGCCGATTTTAAGCACTAAATGTCAATGCATTGACAGAATTCGTGGCGATGTGCCTTGCAAGCAGCTAGGGTTTCGTCAAAATCCGGCACCTGCCGTAGTAATTAATGAAGATGCAAAGATGAACTGGCCACCGACCCATTCTGTGCTTTACTTAAGAGAAGTAGTTGAGGTGCGAAGGAAACCCTTACCGATCGTCCGCTGTGAACGTGTATGGGCATCCTCTCGAGTAGCTGAAATACGGAGGGATTAATATGAAGATGTTGCCGCTGCAGATGGTAATCATTGATATGGAGAATGGCCAACGGGGTGTATTCATAGGCCGGCCGCTGGTCTCCACCAAATCCGACGAAACCGATTGCCAAGTGGAAAATGTCTGGTTCACGGACGTACACGAAATGCCCGACGACGCGACCCTGGAGCAGCTGGCCCAGATGACCCTCGAGGAAGTTCAAAGCACCACCCGCACATTGCAGTAGCCCAATACACTTCATCGCGACAGGTGCTACGCGAGTAGCGCCTGTTTGCTGCGCCCATCGCCTAGGCATGCCCTAACAGGGCGCATTGTTCCTACTTCTTCAGCTCCAGAATGCGCCAGCGCCAGCGCAGCCATGGAATATATTTCAGCGCCGGCAGGGAAAACGTGTAAACCAGCAGACCCACGGCATCGGCCGACAGATCAAACAGTGAAAACGTACGATAGGGCAAGAGGTACTGCACTGACTCAATGAGAAAACCATAGCCTAATAACGTCGCCGCTTTCGAAAAATCAAACCGCCCCTCGGGAAACGAAAAATCCAGCAGCAGTGCCAGGACATAAAATGCCAAGATATGGCTCAGCTTATCGTTCAAGTTCTCCGTCATCGGAAAATCCGAAGGGGTCGTCGCCAGATACATAATCGCCGTCAGCGCCGTCAGCAAGGCGACGCGGAAAACGAGGACAGTGGATCGCGGAAAACATATACGTAGCTTCAAGGAGAGTGGCTCGCGGTTCTTTAAAATATCCACATTATACACAAGGCCCTCGGGCCAGAACCCCTGCCCTGTCCGCTATCCTACAGGGGCGTAAGATAGGTATTTAGAGCTGCAATGGCATAAGGCTTGCACATCTTAATCACGACTCCTTTCCCTGGTTATGGAGATTTATGAGCATACGCTATCGGACGGCCCTCATTGGCGCCTGCCTGGTATTTTTCGCCCTATGGGCGCTAGCGGGCAATCTGGGTATGCTTGCGGCTTTGCCATTCTCCTCCCCGCTCTTGACCAGTATTGCCATCCTAATAGGAGGCATCGCTCTATTATTCGCCCAAGCACCCGGCCTAATACAGCGCGCCGGGCAAATGACCCTGGGCATATGCCTGCTCGGCATAGCTGTACTCAGCCGCTTGTCCGGGCTACTCGACAACGATGGAATAAAAACATCCACCAGCGAAGGGCTTGCCATTGCATTCATGGGGCTCACCTTGATGGCCTACCACATTCGCCGACTTCCCAGTAACTTGGTTCAATTCGCATTGCTTGCAATGGTCGTGTTAGGTATTTTGGGGCTGGTCGGAAATTCGCTGGATTTTTCTGTATACCATAGCGGCTATGCCGATATGCATATTGCCGGGTTTACCTCAATGGCGCTTCTGGTGTACGCCACTGGCCTTTGGATACAGAGCTATGAGATGGGCTGGCATCAGCGCTTTTACGCACATCGCGATGACAGGAAAATTTCTCTCATCAGCGGTGCAATTCTTCTCAGCATTGCCCTCAGCGCCGGGCTCGCCGGTTTTGTTCTCATGGCCAGGACGACACAGGAAGTCCTGACCAATAGCTTGATGATTTCCCTCGAACACCGCGCGCGCACCTTCAATACCAGCATAGATAACGCAGTGCAGAACGTATCAGCCGCGAGCACCCGGCCCCGGTTCACCGCATTGATAGCGAAACACATGCGTCAGGGTCTGAATGACGCCGAATACCAAGAAATGTACAAGATAATAGATACCGTAATAGCCAGTACGTCGATCACCGCGCTCGTCGTGTACGACAGCGCAGGCCATGTCATCGGCAAGCGTGGAGAACTTGTCAGCGACGCACCGTTCCAAATACCTTTGGCAACCACGGGAGATGTCTCACTGCTTTGGAAGAACGTCGTTATGGTACGCGTGCGCGTCCCGATGGGACTCAAAGACGAACAAGCGGCACTGATGGCGGCAGACGTCGCCTTACCTGAGATCGACCAGCTATTTCGCGACTTTGCCGGCCTAGGCCAATCCGGTAGCATGGGTGTATGCGCGGCGCAGGGGAATGGCATCCTATGTCTACCCGCGCGCGGGAATAATTATCAAGTGAAGCTGGTGCCGCGCGATTTTAAAGGCCAACCGGTGCCCGCGAGCTTCGCCCTGGACGGTAAAACCGGTGTTGTAACCGCCATCGACAGGAATGGGGAAAACGTCATTTCTGCGCACGCGCCACTGGGAAAGCTGGGCCTGGGGATGATCGTCAAGATCAGCGCCGCCGAGTTATACCTGACCATTAAACAACAGCTCGGCTATACCTTGGGTTCGATTGTAATCCTCGTTGTCATCGGCATGGTCTTACTACGCTGGCAGATCACACCGCTGACGCGCAAACTCATAGCCGAGATTCGCGAGCGCAAACTGGCGGAAGAAAGATTTTCACATCTAGCCCACCACGACAGCCTCACCGGCCTGCCCAATCGCGTCCTGTTTCACGACCGCATGCAGCTTGCCCTGATCGATGCCAAGCGCCGCCATCAATTGGTGGCGGTCATGTTTCTGGATGCGGACCGGTTTAAAACCGTCAACGATACCCTGGGACACGAGGCCGGGGATGAATTGCTAGTCCTCATCGCAGCTCGCCTGTCGGCCTGTCTGCGCGCCGGTGACACCGTGTCGCGCCTCGCCGGCGACGAATTCGCCCTGGTATTGCCCAGTGTGGAAAACACCCACAATGCACGCCAACTTGCCCAGCGCCTCATCGACAGCTTTAGCGGGCCGTTTCGGATAAAAGAACAGCAGCTATTCATCACCGCGAGCATCGGTATCACGCTCTACCCGGCGGATGCATCCACGGTCGAGGAATTACTAAAGAACGCCGATACCGCCATGTATCGCGCCAAGGACGCGGGCCGTAATAATTTCCAGTTTTACTCGGCGGAGATGCACGCACAGGCGCTAAAGCGCGCGACGCTGGAAAACCGGTTGCGCGGCGCCATAACACGCGGCGAACTGATATTGCACTACCAACCCTTGATAGATACTAAAAGCGGCGAGATCGCGGGCATGGAAGCGTTATTGCGCTGGAACCACCCGGAACTGGGACTGGTGGCACCCATGGAGTTCATTCCGTTGGCCGAAGAGACCGGTCTGATCATTCCCATAGGCGAGTGGGTGTTGCGTACCGCCTGTGCACAGGCGCGCGCCTGGCGAGATGCGGGCTTACCGCCTCTGCGCTTGGCGGTGAATCTGTCCGCGCGCCAGTTCCAGAAGGGCCTTGTGGACACGGTCGCATCTATCCTCAAGGAAACCGGTCTGGAACCGCGCTACTTGGAGCTGGAGCTGACCGAAACCGCCTTAATGCAACATCCGGAAACGGCCGTGGTCACGCTCGATGCCCTGAATCAGATGGGGGTGCAGCTCTCCATCGATGACTTCGGCACCGGCTATTCGTCTTTGAGTTACCTCAAGCGCTTCCCCATCAACACACTTAAAATCGACCGTTCGTTCGTGTGCGACATCCCGCACAACGCGGATGACATGGTCATCACCACCGCCATCATCAGCCTGGCCCACAGTCTAGGCATACAAGTGGTGGCCGAAGGCGTGGAGTCCCAGGCGCA
>JANOTM010000370.1:0-8323 GCA_031416355.1 Gammaproteobacteria bacterium | reverse complement strand
TCTTCTGCCGGCCAGGGTAGACGTGGTGACCGCGTTGCATGCCTGTGATACCGCCACCGACGACGCCATACATTTCGGTTTGAAAAAACAGGCGCGCTTCATGGTGCTGGTGCCCTGCTGCCAGGCGGAAGTGGCTGCCGTGCTAAGAAAAAATAAAGGGATGGTCATGGCCCAAAACACCTTGAGTGAAATCTGGCGGCATCCGCTGCACACCCGTGAATTCGGCAGCCTGACCACCAATGTGCTGCGCTGCCTGCAGCTGGAGGCCCATGGCTATCAAGTGAGTGTCACCGAGTTGGTAGGCTGGGAACACTCCATGAAAAACGAACTCATTATCGCCAGCTATAAAAACCTGCCGCGCCAGCGCCCGGCCGAGCGCCTGCATGAGGTGTTGCATGCCCTGGGGTTGGAAGAAATGCGCGCGCGGTTTTTTACTCCATGACCAGCCCCGTCGACGCGGATATCCTCTATATGCGCCAGGCCCTAGCCCTGGCGCAACGCGCCGAGGACCAAGGCGAGGTACCGGTGGGCGCGCTCGTGGTATTCGAGGGCACAGTGATAGGCGAGGGCTGGAATCAATCTATCTCGACCCATGATCCCACCGCCCATGCCGAGGTGGTTGCATTGCGCGCCGCCGCCAGTCGACACAGCAATTACCGGCTTATGGGTGCCAGTCTGTATGTGACTCTAGAGCCCTGCCCCATGTGCGCCGGTGCCATGGTACAGGCGCGAGTCGCCAGGGTGATATACGGCAGCACCGATCCCATTGCCGGTGCCGCGGGTACGGTATTCAATATACTCGCCGCCCCCAGCCTCAACCATAGACCCGAGGTGCGGGGTGGTATCCTGACGCAAGAATGTGCCCATGTATTAAAATCTTTTTTTCGCGCACGGCGTGGATAAAATAGAAATTATAGTTGATGTACTCAAAGCGCCGGCAGCCTGAGTTTCAGGGCATCGCTTTTGGTGACTGCGCGGGTTTCCTGGTCGATCTTCTTTAAGACGTCGGAATACAGGCGTATGCGATTGACGAATTGCACCGGCTCGTAACCGCGGGCATAGCCGTATTTGGTCTTGCTAAACCACGCCGACTTGGCCAGTAACGGCAGGCGTTCCTTGACGTCGTTCCATTTGTCCGGATTGCCACCCTGATTTTGAGTAATGATGCGTGCGTCTTCCAGATGGTGCACCCCAACGTTGTAGGCGGCCAGGCCCATCCAGGTGCGGTCCGGTTCGCGTATACGGCGCGGCAGGCGATCGATGAGCTGACGCAGATAGCGTGCGCCGCCGGCGATGCTTTGCTCCGGGTCTTCCCGGTCCTTAACACCCAGGTGTTCGGCGGTGGCGTTGGTCAGCATCATCATGCCGCGCACGCCGGTGGGCGATATCGCCTTGGGGTTCCAAAACGACTCTTGATAGGACATGGCCGCCAGCAGCCGCCAGTCCAGTTTGTGGGTATTACCCGCTTGTTCGAACAGGGGCTGGTAATTGACCAGGGTATCGGCGATACGTTGGGCGAAGACCGCGAGGTTGATGGGATTAAAGCGTGTGCTGGCGCCGTAATATTTTTCCAGTAAGTGCGCCAGTTCTCCCGATGTGCGCAGGTCGTTAAAGAAGTCCTCCGCCGCGCGATACAGACTGTCGTCTTCATCTAATGGAAATGCCCACGCCAGTTGTTCCGGCTCGCTGATGTCGAAGGCGACGTCGAGATCGGTGTGGAAGCGGCGGCTGAGGGCGACGATGTGGGAGTCGGCGATGGTGAGTTCCAGCAGTTCTTCCTGGACTTGTTGCAACAACTCCTCGGTTTCGACTTTGCCGTGTGTGGTCCAGTGTAATTCGGGTACCAGGAGTTTCAATTGCTGCAGACCTTCTTCGTAGCTGGTGCCGGCAACGATCTCGAGATGGCGCCCCGGGAGATCCTTGATTCCGGCCGGGGGCAGGGTGGTGCCCCGGCGGTATACCACCTGCTGACGGATATCCTGGTATGGTGGGGAAAAACGCACCTGTTGCTGGCGGTTGGGAGTCACGGTGATCCCAGCCGCCGCTATCTGCCCCTCACCCCGGGCGATCATGGGTAGGATATCGGCAAAGCGCTCGGGCACGACCATCTTTAGCTTGACGTCCAATTGTTTGGCGAAGGCCAGGGCGAGATCGTATTCGATGCCGGTATAACCGTCTGGACCTTCATAGTAGGTCGTCGGGCTATTGCGGGTCAGTACCACGAGTTCGCCCGCGCGTTTGATGGCATCGAGTTTATTGTTGTCCGAGGGAGTGCAGCCGAGGAGCATCACTAGCAATGCTAGGACACTGCCAGTGCGGATTAATGCATGACGCCAAGGTTTTATCGGCATGGATAGCCGAAGTATAGACTAGCCGGGTTGTGTCCCACCCCAAGTCCACGTAAGCTACCGCCCTCCCGGAGAGGTACTCGAAGCGGTCATACCGGCGCAGACTCGAAATCTGTTGGGGGCTTGCCCCACGTGGGTTCGAATCCCACCCTCTCCGCCAATTTTTTACACAATCTCCTCCAAAATCCGAGCAGTCATGTAATGCCGACCGCAAACGGATAATATTCCCCAGATTGCGTAACGCACGCGACTAGTTTAACCTTGCGCGCTCTGTTTTTGCCCCAGCCGTCGGGGCAGTTCAGGAGAGGTGTCCGAGCGGTTGAAGGAGCACGCCTGGAAAGTGTGTGTACGTCAAAAGCGTACCGAGGGTTCGAATCCCTCCCTCTCCGCCATTTCTGTAAGATCTGATGCCAAGGTCTGATGCCGGCGCGGGTCTTTCCGGCTACTGACAAACATCAGCCAGGTAATCGTCAAGATTTTCCGTCATTCCCGCGCAAGCGGGAATCCAGCGGTTTTTATGGGTCTCCTGGATTCCCGCTTGCGCGGGAATGACGGGATGTTGAGCTTTTGTGACATAAGCAGTGAATTGATTGGTAGTGCCCTTTAAGTAAGTGCCAGTCCGCCCGTGTTCGATTATGGCGGTGAAGGTCGGTCCCCCACGTGACAAAAGGCTGCCAACCCGGTCAGGTCCGGAAGGAAGCAGCCGCAGCAGCCACTTTGGGTGCGGGGTGTGGCCGGCTGGATCCGCCACCCATTATGGTCTTGAAGTCTGTTTAGGCTCGCGGGTTCCACCACGGGCTCCAGTTCCGACATTAACTCCTAGCCGTGGATGCCAAAACCGGGTGGTTTTGATAGAGTGTGGCCCTATGCCCGACGCATCCCATTCTCCATGAGTTACCTGGTTCTCGCACGGAAATGGCGTCCGCACCGGTTTGCCGACTTGGTGGGCCAGGGCCACGTGGTGCGCGCGCTCACCAATGCCCTGGATCAAAATCGTTTGCACCATGCCTTTTTATTTACTGGCACGCGCGGTGTCGGCAAGACCACCATTGCGCGCATCCTAGCCAAATCCCTTAATTGCGAAACCGGGGTCAGTTCCCTGCCGTGCGGTCAATGCGCTACCTGTATCGAGGTGGATGCCGGCCGCTTCATCGATTTGATCGAAGTGGACGCGGCCTCGCGCACCAAGGTCGACGACACGCGTGAACTCCTGGACAACGTCCAGTATGCCCCCAGCCGCGGCCGCTACAAGGTGTATCTCATCGACGAGGTGCACATGCTCTCCGGGCACAGCTTCAATGCCTTGCTCAAGACCTTGGAGGAGCCGCCCGAGCACGTGAAGTTTCTTTTGGCCACCACCGATCCGCAGAAGCTGCCGGTAACGGTGCTGTCGCGCTGTCTGCAGTTCAATCTCAAGCGCCTGTCGCCGGAACAGATTGCGGCGCAATTGGAAAAGATACTCAGCGCCGAAGGCATCGCTTTCGACGCGCCCGCGCTCAAGCTGCTGGCGCGCTCCGCCGACGGCAGCGTGCGCGATGCCTTGAGCCTGCTCGATCAGGCCATCGCTTTTGGCGGCGGCCGCATCGCCGAGCTTGAGGTGCGGGAAATGCTGGGCAGCATCGATCACACGGTGATTACCTCGGTGGTCGACGCCCTGGTGGCGCTGGATGCGGCGGCCCTGTTGCGCGCGGTGGCCGATGCCGCTGAACGCAATGTGGACTTCGATACCCTGCTACAAGATCTTTTACTGGCCTTGCACCGGATTTCCCTGGCGCAAGCGGTACCGGACGTGGTGGATGCCTTGGGCGAGGACACCGAACAATTCATGTCCTGGGCGCGCGCCATGACACCCGAGGACGTGCAACTTTTTTATCAAATAGGCCTCATGGGTCGGCGCGACCTGCCCCTGGCACCGGATGGGCGCAGCGGTATTGAGATGATACTACTACGCATGCTCGCCTTCCGGCCGGTCGAGCCCATGGAGGGGCGAGGTAGAGCGCCGTCGGGAACGGGCGCCGAGGCGCCGGGCGTGGCTGCTACCGACGTGCCGGCACCGGTACGTGCCGACACTCATACCAATAATAAGCGTCCCATATCTACAGCACCCGTAACCGCGCCGGTGGCTGCACCCATAATGGCATCTGAGGTCGCGCCTGCCACTGTAGGCGCACCACCCGTGTTGGTCCCCCTATCTGCAGTGAGCGACTGGGCGGGTACAGTGGAGCGCCTGAAACTCTCGGGGCTGGCGCGCGAGCTGGCCTCGCATGCCAGCCTTGACACACACGTCGATGGAGCCGTGCGCTTAACGCTAGACGCCACGTTCGCGCATCTCCTGAGCAAGGAGCGCGAGGCGGCGCTCAAGCAGGCCCTGGAAGAATTCCACGGCGGCCCCGTCACTTTACACATCCGCACCGGCAGCCCGGCGGCGGAGACGCCGGCGCGCGAGAAGAGTAGACATCAGGAAGCACGCCAACAGGCCGCGGTCGCGGCCATCGCCGAGGATCCCAATGTGCGTAGTCTGCAAGAGACCTTCAACGCGCGCGTGAACCCGAGTTCGATACGATCAAAACTATGAAGTGCAAGCCATGACACCAGGAGGCGGCAGGCGATGAAAGGCGGATTAGGTAATATTATGAAGCAGGCGCAGGCGATGCAGGAAAATCTGCGCAAGGCCCAGGAAGAGCTGGCCAAGATCGAAGTCACTGGGACCGCCGCCGGCGGCCTGGTGACTATCCTCATGACGTGCCGGCACGATGTGCGGCGTGTGCAGATTGATGCCGCCTTGTTGAAAGATGACAAGGAAGTGCTCGAAGATCTGATCGCCGCGGCCATGAACGATGCCGTGCGCAAAGTGGAAAAAACCACGCAGGAGCGCATGGCCGGTCTCACCGCCGGTTTTAATATGCCCGGTCTGAACCTGCCGTTTTGAGTACGCATGTCTGATTCGTCCGCCATCGAAAATCTGAAACAGGCCCTGCGCCGGCTCCCGGGCGTGGGTCCCAAGACCGCGCAACGCATGACCTACCACTTGCTTGAGCGCGATCGCCCGGGCGCGCGCCTCATCGCCGAGGCGCTGCATCACGCCCTGGAGCGCGTCGGCCATTGCGTGCGCTGCAATAATCTCAGCGAACAAGAGATATGCGCCCTGTGCGCATCCGACCGGCGCGATGCCGGACTTTTGTGCGTGGTGGAATCACCGGCGGATCTGCTTTCCATGGAGCAGTCCGCCGCTTATAACGGGCGCTACTTTGTTCTTATGGGGCATCTATCTCCCCTGGACGGCATAGGCCCCGACGAGCTGGGCATACCGCGCCTCGAACTTGTGCTGGATCAAGGCCACGTACGCGAAGTGGTTCTGGCGACGAACTTGACGGTTGAAGGCGAGGCCACCGCCCATTACATCGGCGAACTCGGGCGCGCCCGCGGTATCCTGGTAACGCGCATCGCCCACGGTGTACCGTTGGGCGGCGAACTAGAATATACCGACCGCGGAACCTTGGCGCGCGCCGTTAGCGGCCGCCGCGAGGCGTGATAGTATCTTTACTGCCGGGCGCGGAAAAAGTTCTAAGAGCGTCTAACAAAATGAAAACGTATATTGCCTGGCCCTCATCCCCACCCTTCTCCCAGAGGGAGAAGGGCTTAAACCCCTCTCCTACGGGAGAGGGGTAGGGGTGAGGGCCGGGTTTAGCAGCACGGACCTAAAATTGTTATTGGGAGATTAAAGCGACCGCGATCTGCAAAGAACGTTAACCCTAAATGCTGTCATTCCTCTAGGAGGTAATACGTGCAAGCCACTTCCGGTGCCGATGTATTCCTATTATTAATGGGCGCGGTCATGGTGCTTGCGATGCATGCCGGTTTCGCGTTTCTCGAAGTCGGGACGGTACGCAAGAAAAACCAGGTGAACGCCCTGGTGAAAATACTCGTGGATTTTTCCATGTCGACGCTGGTGTATTTTTTGGTTGGCTATAGCGTCGCCTATGGTGTGAGTTTCCTGGTCAGCGCACCCATGCTGGCGGCAAAAAGCGGTTTCGAGTTAATGAAATTCTTTTTTCTCCTGACCTTCGCCGCCGCGGTGCCGGCGATTATTTCGGGGGGTATCGCCGAGCGCGCCCGCTTCATGCCGCAATTGGTGGCGACCGCGATTATCGTGGGACTCGTTTATCCCTTTTTCGAAGGCATAGTTTGGGGCGAGCGCTATAACGTGCAGGCCCTGCTCGAGTCGAGTTTTGGCGCCAAGTTCCATGACTTCGCTGGTTCCATCGTGGTGCACGCCATGGGCGGCTGGTTGGCGCTGACGGCGGTCATACTGCTGGGACCGCGGCGCGGCCGCTACACCCAGGACGGCCGGGTCATCGCGATGCCGCCGTCGAGCATTCCGTTCCTGGCCCTGGGTACTTGGATATTGGTCATAGGCTGGTTCGGATTCAACGTCATGAGTGCCCAGGGTGTAGACAAAATTACCGGTCTGGTGGCGGTCAATTCCCTCATGGCCATGGTGGGCGGTGTGTTAGGTGCGCTGGTAGTGGGCAAGAACGACCCGGGGTTTGTGCATAACGGCGCGCTCGCCGGATTGGTGGCCATTTGCGCTGGATCCGACGTGGTGCATCCTCTGGGTGGCTTGGTCATAGGTGCCGTGGCCGGGGCGTTGTTTGTGTTTGCCTTTATGCTCACGCAAAACCGCTGGAAGATCGACGACGTGCTCGGCGTCTGGCCGCTGCACGGTCTTACCGGTGTCTGGGGTGGACTCGCCTGCGGTATATTCGGCAAAGAAACTCTCGGGGGCATGGGTGGCGTATCGTTTATTTCCCAGCTTATCGGCACCGTGGGCGGCGTGAGCATCGCTCTCATGGCCGGCCTATTAATTTATAGTGGCTTAAAAAGGTGGCCGGGCATACGCCTGAGTGCCGAGGAAGAATACGCGGGTGCCGATATATCGATACACAAGGTCGGCGCCAACCCGGAAGAAGACGCCACTCGATCCTAACGATCGTCAGGATTGTGGGTTTATCTTACCGATCCCGCAGTGAATGTAGGGTGTGCGACCGCCAGGCGAGTCCATGGATGGACGAGGTAGAGCGCTGTCGGGAACAGGCGCCGAGATGGCGGAAGTACTGGCGCTAGGCCTCTTGAGGCAAACGCAGGAGCAGTTTCCAGTGAATCGCTCACCGGATGCGGCTTCGACTATGACCGAATGGTGGGCGATGCCCACCCTACATACTGTAGAATCGTGGGTTTTTCTTACCGATCCTGTAGCCGGTTGATTTTAGCGGCGCAGATGAAATCGTTGTGCGTCAGTCCTTTGACCGCGTGCGTACTGTAGCGCACGTGACAACGGTTGTAGCCGACTTCCAAATCCGGGTGGTGATCCTCGCGGTGCACGATCCAGGCCATGGCATTCACAAACGCCAGGGTCTCGTAGTAATTCTTGAATTTGAAGGTACGGCTGATTTCGCCGCCATCGGCATTAAGTTCCCAACCCGGAGATTGGGTGATCAGGCGTTCGGCCTGATCGCGCGTTAGCCGGGCGACGCCGCCTTCACACGGAACGCAGTGTTGTTTCGCAAGTTCGGTCATGACCGCCTCCGCAATTACTCGAATTTGTAATGGGCATCGTTGAGGTGCTTGACGACGTCGTTGAGCTGCGCGTCGCTGTAATTGCGCGCCAGATTCGCGTTGCATTTGCCGACCTGACCCATGAGGCCTTCAACGGATTTAACCTTGCGGTCTTTACGCGTGTAGACCTCGGTGCCGTGGCAGCTGGTGCAGCCGGTCTCAACCAGCTTCTTGCCTTTCGCGGCATCGCCTAGCAACATGGATGCCGCCTGCGCACCTTGGGCCAGGCTTGCCATGAGCAGGACCGCGATCATCGATTTTTTCATGTTCATATTTTATCTCCAGTAGATTGGGTGTTAATCAAGTAAGCCCTTGCAGGTGTGCAATGCGTACCGGCGCCGGCGGATGGCTATCGTAGA
>JANOTM010000369.1:0-9843 GCA_031416355.1 Gammaproteobacteria bacterium | reverse complement strand
GGTCGGCATCAAAACCGCGGTCGGCGCTGCCGACCTGATTGGCGGCCACCAGGTCGAGTTTTTTTGCGTGCAGTTTGGCGCGCGCGTTGGGGACGAGGTCGGCGGTCTCGGCCGCGAAGCCCACGGTGTACGGCGCCGGGGCCAGGGCCGCGATACTCGCCAGGATGTCGGGATTTCGCACCAGGGTCATCGTGTACGTGTCGCTGGATTTCTTGATTTTCTGAGCCGCCACCTCCACCGGGCGGTAATCCGCCACTGCCGCGACGGCGATAAATATATGCGCCCCTTGGATATGCCCATGAACCGCGTCGTACATGTCCTGGGCCGTGATGACCTGGACGGTAGCGACCCGTGCCGGGGCCGGTAGGGCGGTGGGGCCTGAGATCAGCGTCACCCGGGCGCCGGCTTCCGCCGCAGCCGTGGCCACGGCATAGCCCATTTTGCCCGAGCTGCGATTGGTAAGCATGCGCACCGGGTCCAGAGGTTCCCAGGTGGGTCCGGCAGTGACTACCACGTTCAAGTCCGCCAGGTGGCCGGTGTCAAACAGGTTGGCGGTGAGGGCCACCAGTGCCGCCGGTTCCAGCATACGCCCCGGCCCTGTATCGCCACACGCCTGATCGCCCACACCTGGACCAAACAGATGGATACGGTTTTTCCGCAGCTGACTAATATTGGCCTGGGTGGCCGGGTTGTCCCACATATGCCGGTTCATGGCAGGCGCCACCGCCACTACCGCGGCCGTGGCCAGGCATAGGGTGCTTAATAGATCGTCCGCGCGCCCCTGGGCCAAGCGTGCCATGAAGTTGGCGCTGGCCGGGGCCACCAGCACCGCATCGGCCCAGCGTGCCAACTCGATGTGCCCCATGCCGGATTCCGCTTCCGTGTCCAGTAGCTCTACACGCACGGGACGGCCGCTCACGGTTTGCAGGGTGAGGGGGGTGATGAATTCGGTCGCCGCCCGGGTCATGACCACTTGTATGTCGGCCCCGGCCTCGCGCAAACGGCGCACCAGGTCTGCGCTCTTGTAGGCGGCGATGCCGCCGGTGACGCCCAGCAGCAGGCGTTTATTAGTTAGGGTGCCCATATGGTAGAGTTTACGTGGGCCTTAAGCCCAAATACAAACTTATCATTAAATACGTACACACGGAGGTGACTATGCCGATTACCGACTGGCCGAAGGCGGAGCGACCCCGGGAGAAGTTACTGGCGCGTGGGCCCGAGGCCCTTTCGGATGCGGAGCTGCTGGCCATATTTTTACGCACCGGCATTCCCGGTAAAACCGCCGTGGATGTCGCACGTGAACTGCTGACGCGCTTTGGCGGACTGCGCGAACTCTTGGCGGCGGAACGGACGACATTTTGTGCCGCGCCTAGCCTGGGGGACGCCAAATACGCCCAATTGCAGGCGGTGCTGGAAATGGGGCGGCGGCACCTGGGGGAGGAACTGCTGCGGGGGGTGGTGCTGGAATCGTCCCTGCATACCAAGAATTATCTGCGCGCACGCCTGCGCGACATGCAATATGAGGTGTTTTGTTGCCTATATCTCGATAACCGCCATCGGGTGCTGGGATTCGAGGAATTGGCGCGCGGCACCCTCAACGGCGCCGCGGTCTATCCGCGCGAAGTCATTAAAGGCGCGCTCAAGGCCAATGCCGCCGCCGTTATTTTCGCCCACAACCATCCTTCGGGCGTGGCGGAGCCGAGTCATGCGGACCAGTTGTTGACCCGACGGCTCCAGGAGGCGCTAGGATTGGTGGATATCCGTGTACTTGACCACTTGGTGATCGGCGATGGGGAAATCGTCTCGTTCTGCGACCGGGGCTTAATGTAGTGCTTTAACGGACAAAGCCCGGCCTAAAAGCCTTATTCCAGGGCTACCCATTTGCCCGGGTTTCTGGTATAAAAGCGCGCTTCCTGCTGCGGGCACGTGCATTAATGTGTGGTGCTCTGCCTAAGAGCCATTATTGGAGAGTAAGAATATGTCGAGAGTATGTCAGGTCACAGGCAAGCGCCCCATGAGTGGGAATAATGTTTCGCACGCCAACAACAAGACCAAGCGCCGCTTTTTGCCTAATTTGCACTATCGCCGCCTATGGGTCGAAAGCGAAAAACGTTGGGTGAGCCTGCGCGTATCCAGTAATGGACTGCGTACCATCGACAAGAAGGGCATCGATACGGTACTAGCGGAAATGCGCGGCCGTGGCGAGAAGGTTTAATGTGCAGTGCCTGCTTAAGAGGCATTACTGAGGACTAAATCATGGCAAAATCCGCACGCGACAAAATCAAGCTGGTCTCCAGCGCCAATACCGGTCATTACTACACCACGACCAAGAATAAACGCACCATGCCCGACAAGATGGAAATCAAGAAGTACGATCCCGTCGTGCGCAAGCATGTGGCTTACAAGGAAGCGAAGATTAAATAGTCTCCCCGTGGACAACAACAAAAAAACCCGGCTATGCCGGGTTTTTTTGTTGAGTGCGCATTTGTCCAGGTGTTGCGTCGCTGTTCCGGATCCGATGCCTGCTACACTCAGAATTATGGGTGGTGGGGCACTTTGCGGGGCGTGATCTGTGGATTTTTCAGCGGTTGGTGCACTCAATTGTGGTTCTTAGCCAGGGTATCGCACGTTAAGCATAGACAAGCGCCTACTGATCGGATAAAAATACCGTCTGACTATGCGCTGTGAGCTATTAAACGCATTTTGACCGAGACAGGAAGAAAGGGCCTTGTACTCTCTTAACCAGCAAGTGTTGCGCACCGATGTGGCAGGTATGCCGCTGGAGTGGATCAATTTTCAGGATGCCGCGCGCCTTTATCATTTGGGCCAGGTGGCTTATACCTGTGGTGTGCCGCTCTATCGTATCCGCGGTGGTCACAATGCCATTACCGGCTTACGCAGTGTGATCGAAGTAAACTCCATTATCGCCACCGCCGGCGACAATCGGGCGTTTGCCAAGGTCATGGCGCATTACACTCCGCCCTTGAGTAATCCAGCACTGTTTGCCCGCGATGCACATCTGTGCCTTTATTGTGGCTCGCACTTTCAAGTGCGCGATCTTTCCCGCGACCATGTTACGCCCCTCAGCCGTGGTGGCGGCGATGTCTGGGCCAACGTCGTCACGGCCTGCAAGCGCTGCAACAATCATAAGGCCGGTTATACCCCGGAAGAGGTGGGCATGGCGTTGCTCGCGGTGCCGTTTTGCCCCACCCATGCCGAGTACGTCTATCTACAGGGCAAGCGCGTGCTTGCCGATCAAATGGGGTTTCTCAAGGCACATTTTCCGCGTACCAGCCCACTGCATCGCCGCCTGACACGCGTGACTTGATGCCGATCTATAGCTGGATACACTATACCCCGCAAGGGTAAGCGGAAAGGATAAGCTATAGTGCCCACTATCAAGGCGGATTTCCGCCGCAATCGTGTGTTACAGGGATTGGTAGTATGGCTGTCTTTGGTGTGGGTGGCGGCCGCCATCTCGCCGTTCGATCGATTCGACTGGCTATTGGAAAATGTGCTGGTTTTTGTGTATGCCGTGGTCGTGGTTGCAAGCTATCGCCGCTTTCCGTTTTCCAATGTTTCGTATGTGCTTTTTGCGGTATTCCTCACGCTCCACCTGGTGGGATCTCACTACACCTATGCGGAAACTCCCATAGGTTATAGTCTCAAAGAGATTTTTTCGTTGAGCCGTAATCCCTACGACCGCATAGTCCATTTTGCCTATGGCTTGTTGTTGGCATATCCATTATACGAACTCCTCCGGCGTGAGGGCCGATTGAGCATTTCTTGGGCAGCGTTCGTTGCGGTCAACTTGATCCTGTCCTCCAGCGGTTTTTATGAAGTCGTGGAAGGGATAGTGGCCGTGATAGTTAGCCCGGAGCTGGGCAATGCTTACCTGGGTACCCAAGGCGATATATGGGACGCACAGCGCGATATGCTCGCCGCTACTGTCGGCGCTGTCCTGACTATGGTCATTACGATGGTGTATGCCAAACGGCTGGCGCGTGCCAGCCGTTAAAAATAAATAATAAAAGATCCCAGTACGATTTAGGCCGGGGTGTGAGCAAGCGTGTAGGTGCGCATGTTCAATGAAAACTCACGCAGTGCCTGGATACCCGTGGCTTCCGCTTCGTGGCACCATTCCTGAAGTGCTTGCATGAGATGCTCTTGGGTAACGGTAGAGCGCTGCCAGATATCCTGGAGTTTTTGTTTCATCGTATAGACGGTGCGTAAATTTTGATAGCGATCCAGTGCTTTTTGCAGCCAGTCACAACTGGCGGGATCGAGCAATTTTGTTTCACGTACCATGAGTCGCCGCGCCTGTTTGAGCAGTCTCCGGCTTTCACGGTCGGCTTTCTGTAACTCTTCTTTATGCACCCGACCTAAGACCTCGCGCGCGAAATTGGCCATGACCTGGAAACGGTTGGTGATGACCGCCTTCACGGTTTCCAGGTCGATCTGCTGCTTGCCGGGGTGATAAGCGAGCTCGGGCGGTATTTTTTTGACGTGCGCAAGCCCGAGTAGCTCGAGGCTACGGATGTACATCCAGCCGATATCGAATTCCCACCATTTTGATGAAAGTTTCGCCGAGCTGGCAAAGGTGTGGTGATTGTTATGCAGCTCCTCGCCGCCGATGAGGATGCCCCATGGCAAGATGTTGGTACTGGCATCGCCGACTTCATAGTTACGGTAACCCCAGAAATGGCCGATGCCGTTGATGACGCCGGCGGCCCAGAAAGGAATCCAGGCGATCTGGGTAACCCAGATCAGGCTGCCGGGTATAATACCGAAGACGAGTGCATCCAGGGCCAGCAGGACGACAACGCCCAGGTAATTGCGCGGTGTATAAAGATTTCGCTCTATCCAGTCGTCGGGCGTACCGTGACCGTAGTTCTCCATGGTCTGCGTATTTTTCGCCTCTTGGTGATACAGGGATACCCCGAGCCACAGAACCTTGTTAATGCCATGTTGCCGCGGGCTGTGGGGATCTTCCGGCGTTTCCACTTTTGCGTGATGTTTGCGATGGATGGCGGCCCATTCGCGCGTCACCATGCCGGTAGTCAACCACAGCCAGAAACGAAAGAAGTGGCTGACGGCTGGATGCAGCTCCAGCGCCCGGTGCGACTGGTGGCGGTGGAGAAAAATAGTGACGCTGACGATGGTGATGTGGGTAAAGATCAGGGCCACGATCACATAAGCCCACCACGGCAATTGTAAGTATCCTTGAAACATGAGTAGGGAAATCTCCAGGAGAATGCGATGACAACAAAGAATAAATAAGTAATAGAATGGATATCAGGTTTTAAAGTATAGCCCAGTCTCTATACATTGCGTATCCGGTTCTTTTTATTCGGTAATTAGCACGATATTCAGTCAGTTTATAGTGCGAATGATTTTCGGCACACTGTAGCAATATCGCCCTCCCAGGAGCAAACATGTCGCGTCCCGTGACACCGTTGTTGACGACCGATATCATCATCGAGCTTACCGATAGGGCCGATCGGCCCATTGTGTTGATTGAACGCAAGTATCCGCCCTACGGCTGGGCCTTGCCTGGGGGTTTTGTCGACGTGGGTGAAGCCGTGGAACGCGCAGCGCAGCGCGAGGCATTGGAAGAAACCGCGCTGGTGGTGCAACTCACCGTCTTGCTGGGCTGCTATTCCGATCCCCAACGCGACGCCCGTGGCCATACCGCGTCGGTGGTGTATGTAGCGCAGGCGCAGGGGGTGCCGCGGGCCATGGACGACGCGGCGGCGCTGGCGGTGTTCAGTCCGCAGGATCTTCCTCAACCGCTGGCGTTCGACCACGGCCGGATATTGGCCGACTACCTGGTGTTCCGGCTGCACCGGCGCTATCCGGCGCCGATTTGATGTGTATCTCGCGTTGCGGATAGGGCATGGTAATGCCGGCCGCGCGAAACTTACTCCAGATGCGTCGATACACGTCCGAACGCACATTATTAACGCCATTTTCCGGATCACTCACCCAGATGTGTAATTCCAGATTGATACCGTTCTCGCCGAAGCCCATCAGCTGCGCGGCCGGTGCCGGGGCATGCAGTACGCGCTCGGTTTCCAGGGCGGATTTTTGCATGAGCGCCAAGGCCATCTCGGGATCATCGGCATAGCTAATGATCACCGGCAGGCGAAAGCGAACATCCCGGTCGCTGTAAGACCAGTTGATGATTTCCATGGTGATGAGGTTTTCGTTCGGTATCAGAATGTCCATGCCGTCGCGATTGCGCACCACCATGTAGCGCGCGTGCAGTTCTTTTACCACGCCAAAAGTCTGGCCGACGCTGATCACGTTGCCCGGCTGCACCGAACCCTCAAAACTCAATATGATGCCGCTGACGAAGTTGCTTACAATGCGCTGCAGTCCCAGCCCCAAACCCACGCCCAGGGCGCCGCCAAACACCGCCAAGGCGGTAAGATCGATGCCCGCGGTCACCATAGCCACCAGCACCGCTAGGGCGAGCAACAGGAATTTTGTCAGTTTGATGACGGCGATTTTGAGATTCTCGTCCAGCGCCTGGCTACGTCCCACCAGGGATTTGATGGCGCTGGACAGCCATAGGGCGAGCAATACCAGCAGGGCGATGGATAGGGCAAAGCTGATGACGGTGTAAATAGAGATGCGCACCTTGCCCAAGGTGACGGCATAGTCATCCAGCAGCTGCTCGACATACGGCAGCCAGCCCAGGATGTGCAGGGCGACGATACCCCAGATGCTGACGGTCATGACGCCTTCCCAGGCCTTGAGCTTGCTGCCTGGGCTGAAGCTGTGGCGCAGCACGAATACCCCCATGCGTATCAGCGCCAGGGCACCGACCAGGAGTACCGCCAAGTGCAGGATTTCCGTGGTTTGCCCCTTGGCATGCCGCAGCAGGGCGCTGGTGCCCACCAACCATAGCCACAGGATAAGGGGAACGGTCACCAGCATGCCGGTGCGCATGGCGGTGCGACGCAGGCCGCTCGCCCCCCCGGGCTCTATAGACGGTTGCAGACGACGTTGTAGCCATTGACCGATGAGCAGGGCCAACACGATGCCGCTGAGCAATACGCCGATCTGCCACCAGGTGGCGGGGAGGGTCAGGGCGTATTTTAGTTCTGCGACCGAGGGCAGTGCTTCAAACAGCTCAGGCATGTGGGGTCCGTGTCAGTGCGGGCTGGGGTATACCTTGCAGGATAGCTGCTGTCGCGGACAAAAAGAAGCCCGCTTGCGCGGGCTGGAAGAGAGGAGAAGAGGGTCTTAGGGTTTGATATACACGTAACCCTGTTGTTGTAGTTTGGCGAGTTCGGCCACGCCGCTGGGCACGATGTCGCGCTCGCTGACGTCGAATAAATCGTTCTTGTAGTTGATCTTGCGGCCGACCAAGGTGTTATTGCACACCACGAAATCGACTTTCTGGTCTTTGAGGTTGATCACCTTGCTCTGCATTTCCGGGTCGGTGTTGGCGACCTTCAGCAATTCCACGCCGTCACCATGCATGACTACTTTGATTTCGATATTGTCTTTGCCCACCGCAGCGATGTGGTTCTGTACGTTGCCCAGGGCGGCTTTCAGGATCTTCGGATCATTAAAATTGACATGATAGACGACTTTTTGCTTGGCATAGTTGCTGGCTGCCTTGGGATCTTTAGCGGCTTCTGGGGTGGCCTGTACGAAACCCGCGGACAGTGCCAGGAACGCCGCTGCCATGAGGATGATAATTTTATTCATGCATATTCTCCTGTTGAGCTTGGTTTAAAGGATGGTCTAACTCCATCACACTTGAATATAGACCCATCCCTCCTGCTGGAGGCGAATAATTTGAGCAACAGCGGAATCAATAATGATTACCCCCGGCAACAGATCGGTCTGTATCCCTAGGCCGCTGAACCTTTCCATGGTGTTCTGGCAGGCGGCAAACGTCAGGTTTTGATACTGCTTCTGCATGCGGCTGATACGTTCAGGATAGGGCGAACCGTTGGCCAGCAGCAGGTTTAGCCCCTGGCCATTGGTGACGATGTCCACGCGCGCCGGTTGCTTTTGTTCCTGATACAGCTTTAACAGGCTTTCGGCTTCATCTAGCACGTCCTTGATGCGCGCCGGATTGTCACTGTTCAGGTGAAACAAAATTTTCATTTCACTCGCGACCGCAATATTAGGAAGTGGGGTCGGGCTGTGAGCATCGAGCTTGCTGCCAGTCATGCTAGCTTCCTGCTGCACGTCTGGGCCGACGCTATGGGTACCGGGACCAAACTGTAGCCAACTGAACACCACCCCGAACGTGAACACCAGGCCGGCGGCGATGCCATGACGCACCTTCCGGCCCGTCCTGGTCAGGGGGCGCATGGACGGGGGTGGCGGCAGGTCTTTATAGGCCATTTGCACCAGGTCACGGGTTTTGCGCAATTCACACACCCGGCGATTAAGCGCCTCATCCTGATTGATGCGCACGTAGACGCGGCTCTTTTCCGCGGTCGTCAGTTCATTGTCGACGAATGAATTGAGTAGTTCATCCGAAAATTGCTGTTCGTTGTTCATTTGATTCTCCTGATGTTGTTTCCCTGTGGTGCTGCTTGCTCTCCAAACTCGCGCAGCAAGAGCGCTTTTATCGCGGTACGTGCCCGACACAGGCGGCTCATCACGGTGCCTATGGGGATATCTAAAATAGTGGCGACTTCCATATAAGAAAAACCTTCTATGTCTACGAGGGTGATGACTTGGCGTTGACCTTGTGGCAGCTTGGCGATGGCTATCCGCACCTTGGAAACGATTTGCTGCGAGGCGTTTTCCGACTCAGGCGTGGAGTCGTGCGGCAGGTCCATGTCGTCGATGTCTTCCATATCGCGCTGACGGCGAAAATGGTCGCGGTAGCAATTGGTCAGTATGCTGAACAACCACGCGTCCCGTGCCTGGGGGTCGCGTAACTGGGAAGATTTCTGGATCGCCTTGGTCAGGGTCTCTTGCACCAGATCATCCGCCAACGCGGCGCTGTGACACCAGGCATAGGCCATACGGTAGAGGCGCATCCGGCTCTGTTCCAGGGTCGTACGCGTTTCGCGGTTACGACTGAACAAATTCAATATATCCATGCACGTCCCCAGAATTTCTTTAATATGCCTACAAAGACGGTGGGTACCTTCAGTTTATTCCATCCCCCATGGGAGATTACTGCAAATATGTGCTGAAACGTCAAAATACGTGCTCACGGCAACGCAACCATCCCGCCAGGCTGTGGCGTACGGCTTGTGTCGGTAATACCTCATGTTCCATCTGGCTCTCGAAGATCACCAGGGTGCCGGCCGCGGGTAGGACGTCCACTGTCGTATAGTCTGTAAACAGACGCAGCTGACCGCCGTCCACCGCTGTCCAGTCGAAGTTCATATAGAATACGCTACTGATTCGCCGCTGGTTGGCCCCCTGAAATGTATCCCTATGCCTCTGGTAATAACCCCCCGCTGGGTAATGGGCATAGTGGCATTCGTAGTCGACGAGCCCCAGAAAATGAGTGCGGTTAAGCCGCTGGCGCAGGTCTTCCATGGCCTGCCAATAGAGGGTCTGGGTGGGGCTTAAGCGTGTGCTATCCAGCCACAAAACCTGATCGTTGCGCACCGCCGGCAGTACTTGATGGCGGCTCCCCTGGCCTATGCCCGCAGTATGGGTCTTACCCGCGTTATGCAGGTCCTGACACTCCGCCAATAGGGCGGCGGTTACGCTAGGGGATAGGAAATCCGGCACGATAGCGTAGCCGTTTTGTGCTAGGGCCTGCAGCGGGTCATGTAACTTGTCCGGGTTGTGGACGCGGGTAGTAAACGCCAAACTCATCGCTGTGCCATTCATGTGGGTCATTCTATG
>JANOTM010000368.1:0-14487 GCA_031416355.1 Gammaproteobacteria bacterium | reverse complement strand
TACGTTGGACATAGAACTGCTTTAAGTAAGTGCCATTCGTATCAGAGACCATAGGGTATTACTGAAATACCCTTTAAATCAAGCACACACGGTGCGCTTGATTTGGTTCTTTCAGGTCACCCCTATGGCGTAGGCGCAGTCTTAGCAAAACTCGGGCGTTTTTTCATGCTGTCGTACCAGCGTACCACCGCGGGATAAGGTTTGAGATCGTATTGGCACATCTCCAGGTACGCCACGTTAGTGGCCGCCGCTAGATCGGGAAGGGTCGGTTGATCACCGCTGATATAGGCGCGTTTTTTCAGCTCCGCATCCATTACCGGGAAAATCTTCTCCAGCCATTTTTTGGCGTCTGCGATGCTTTGCTCATTGCGATTGTCGCCGGCGAAGTGGGTATTGAACATGATCTTCGTGGCCTCCGGCCCCAGGCGAGTCTGATTCCAATCGAGCCACTGTTCGATCTGGGTGCGTGCCTTAGAGTCGCTCGGGTACCAGGTGCGTGCCTGATGTTTGTCCGCGATATAACGCATGATGGCATGCGACTCCCATAACACGAAGCCGTCGTCGTCCATGACCGGGACTTTGGAATTCGGATTCAGTTTCTGGAATTCCGGTGTGTATTGTTTACCAGTCATCAAATCTATTGTTTCGTAGTTATAAGGAATAGCCAGCTCTTCGCACAACATCTGCACGCGACGAGCGGCGTTCGACCAGGGATGTCCATACAGTTTCATAATGCCCTCCTAAGGGGTGTTAAGGTTTAGTCAGACAGCGGAAAGAAATATTGCGATCATGCACGCCCCGGCGCCAGCAAAGGCCAGCGAACGCAGGGCACCCAGATTCGCCAGATAGAAAATTCCATGCGCTACACGGAAAGCAACGAAAGCCATGGCCAAATTATCCACGGTTGATTGCGGCGCGTTGAGCTGCTGCGCGATGATCACGGCGGCGGCAAAGGCAGGGAAATTCTCGAATGCATTGAGATGTGCCCAATGCGAGCGCTGGCGCCAACCCGTCAATGTCTCTTCGAAGCGTCTAGGGGTAAGATTGGCTTTGAGGCTATAAACTGGCCAACACCACGCCATGCTCCAAAGATAGGGTAAAAAGGCCGCGACAAACACACACCAGTAAGCAATAGTCATGATTTTATTCTCCTAGTTTTACCGTTAACCCCATGCTTCGCGCTTTTTGATACATGACCTTCTAAAAGACTTTGTAGATAACGTTTAAAATGTCGAAGTTGTTTCTCCAGTATTTTTGCATCCTGCTTAACCTTGACCAAAATCAAGGCGCCTTCGACCACGGCGATAAAGTGTTCGGCTAGGCTCTGGGTATCGATTGCCGCACGCGGTGCGTACTCGGCCTTAGCAGCATCCAGATCGCGCTTTAGCGCCGCCGCCCATTGATCGAAATAATGCCCGCATAGCAGGCGTATCCTGGGGTGCGTATCGGATAGGTCTTGGGCAAAACTCCCCAACAAACAGCCGTGAATTATGGCGGGGTCCTTGCTCATACCGATGACAAAGTCGACGTAACCGTATACGCGCGCCAGCGGATCACGTTTTTTGATAAACGCCGCACCCTGCATGGCCTGAAACTGCTCGACCATGAAATGCTCCAATACCGCCTTACCTAAGTCCTCCTTGCTCTTGAAATAATGAAAAAAGCTACCCTTGGTGACACGCGCCGCCGCACAGATGTCGTCCAGCGTGGTGACAGGGTAGCCCCTTGCCAACATCAGTTTTTGGGCGGCCTCTAACAGCTTTTGCTTGGTTAATGAAAAGGCCTGGGGCTTGCGCATTGATATACCTACCAGTTGGTATATTTATAATCTGCAGGGCATGGCGCTGTCAAGCATCTATTTTTATCTCTTAGCGGATAAGGGGGAGTATGCCAGCAAGGCAGGTGTGGCCGTGAATCCCGGAGGTCTAGCCCGGTGTATGTATGCGTTAACTAGGTAGGATGGAATGCCAGGGCTTAACTATTACAGAGATCGTGCCAAGATAGGCAGCGCCTAGCCCAGATGAAACACTATCAGCGTGTTTCATCTGGTTTTGCGAGGGTTTAACTAGCGCCTTAAAATAATTAAAACGCCGGCGATAATGGCGATTGCGCCGAAAATGAGAGAGTCATATTGAAAGCTGAGATTGATTACGCCCTTGAGTCCGGTAGCGATGAGCCAAACCGCTAGTAACATCATACCCATATTTTTCATTAGTGCTTTCCTCGTTGAGGGTGTGACCATAGAAATAATAGCAGTAAAACTGCAAACAGCGTGCGGTTTTCTTATTGTGCGTTGCCGGCTCAGATCAAGAACCAGCTTATATATGAACGATTTCTCCGTAGGCCGGTATTTTATATTGACAGGCGCCGCGTGCTGTTTATCATTCTAATATCCATTAGAATGATAAACCCCAGGTGAAGAACGCGCGCAAAATTAAAAGCATCCTGTATGAGCAGGTGGCCCGCATCGGCAAAGCCGCGTCCAGCCTGAAACGGCTGGAGCTTATTGAGGTGCTCTGCCAGGGCGAAAAAGCGTTGAGCAGCTGGCGGCGGCCACGGATATCAGCGTCAAACTGACAAGTGCGCACTTGAAGGTACTTAAATCAGCGCAACTCGTAGAGGCCGGCAATGTAGTGATCCGCGTGCTGCACCCCCCCGGCCACACCCTGGACAGCGTGTGTTTACTCGTGACCGACAAGCGCCGAGGTGAGCAGCCGTGGTTTGTGATTACCGGTGATACCCTGTTTGTCGGCAGTGTCGGACGCCCGAATTTGGCCGGCCGCGAAGTGCCCATGGTGGGCATGTTGTTCGACAGCCTGCATAGCAAGCTGCCCACACTGCCAGACGAAGTGGAAATCTTTCCCGGCCATCAGGCCGGCAGCGCCTGCGGAGCAGGCATTTCCGGGAAACCCTCCTCCACCATAGGATTCGAGAGGCGCTACAACTCGGGCTTGCGCATCAATAACCGTGACGAGTTCATCAAATACTTGACCAGCGACATCCCGCCGCGTCCCGCGGAGATGGACAAAATTGTCGCCGCCAATATTGATGGTTAAAAATTTTTTTAGCTAGGCTGGGTATCGGCCTTGCCTATACCCTTTATGATCTGGTACGCACCCAATTGGAATTGGATCGTGGCCGCCACCGTGCTGCTCGGCGTCAATCAAGGTTACACCTGGTCCATGACTCAGACCGCCAAGCTTGATATCACGCGCCCCGATCAACGCGGTTTGACCATGGGACTGAATGAGTTTGCCGGTTATGTAGGCGTGGCCATAGCCGGGATAGTCATCGGCTACATGGCGCAGGCGTTCGGTGCGCGCCTGGGCCTGCTGATTTTCGGTTTGGTGGTCATCGTGTCGGCCACGCTGCTGACCGTATTGTGGGTCAGGAAACCCTGGGTTGGGCACGGGCGGAAGGCGCGCGCCACGCGGCCGGCACCCACACCGGGCCGCGGCCGCGCTATGCCCGTACCATTCCCGATCAGCCCGCCACTTGGGAGGTGTTCGCTCTGATGGCTTGGCGCGATCGGCGCATGGCGGCGCTGAGCCAGGCCGGATTGGTGGAAAATTTGTGGATGCCTTGGTATGGGTATTTTATCCGGTGTACCTCTACCAGCACGACCCTACTCTGGCGAACATCGGTTGGGTAGTGGGCGTGTACGGTTTTGTCTGGGGCGGGGCGCAATTTTTTACCGGCAGGCTTTCGGATCGCATCGGACACCTAAGACCCATAGTATGGGGCATGTGGATATGCGGTGCCGGTGTCGGCATGATGTCCATGGGGAAAGGTGTACTTTGGTGGTCGGCATCAGCGGCGATCTCCGGATTCGGCATGGCCATGCTTTATCCCAATCTCAGCGTGGCGGTGGCGGATATCGCCATCCCAACTGGCGTGGTACGGCCATAGGCATTTACCGCTTTTGGCGCGACCTGGGTTACGGTATCGGCGCCCTGGCCCTGGGGCTGGTTGCCAATGTCAGTGCCGGCTTAAGCGCGGGATTTTGGTTTGTTACCGTGGCGATGTTGGCATCCGGTGCCATGGTAGCGTGGTGGGGAGAAGAGACGCACCCGCGTTTGAATCCCGCCGCCACTTGAGGTCTCGAAGAATTTGGTATGCGTGGTTACACGCGTACCAGTGGGGCACAAGCCCGATCATCCTGAATAGGGATTAAACGTATTTTGCGTGAATCGGGATCACGGTCTATGAGTATGCCCGGCGTGTGCAACGAAAGAAACGGCGCCTGGGTGGGTTCTCCGGTGGGATCGATAATAACCTCGCCTATGCGTTTTGCGTGACCCGTTAGAGGCTGGTCGTATCCCTCTTGCAAATTAATTTCGGTGATCCACATTCGATGCGGCAGCGCCTTCATGCGGTAGTAGTTTTTTAGGGTGTCCACCATGCCGCCATTTCGCACCTGCTCGCGAAACTTGTACTTTTCCTGCAAGTAGGTGCGGACCACGTGCGTGTTGCTATTGAGAAATCCGTCGCCGCTAAAATGATACACCATGCGCAGCGCCGCCTGTTCCGCCTCTTCGGCGGTCATGTACACATCGGCCGGCAGCAGGGGTATGGCGTAACACACCTTATCTAGGGACAACTCGTTTTTCGGCCCGGTATCGGGTATCGGCAGGTAAGGCCCGCTGTTATCGTTATGCACGTAGAATGGGCTGGCCCAGTCCACGGAGTTACGCATATAGGTCCAGTTGGGTTTACGATCGATGATGGTCGGGGAGCACAATAACGGCTGCGCGCCCCATCCGTGGCCAATTAATACCACCGCATGCCCGCCCAGTTCGGTGGTGGCCATGGCGAGAATAACGGGGATTTCAGACTCTATATAAGGATACAAACTCGTCTTGATGCGCGGCAGCAAGTCGCGTCCCGGTTTGCGGCTGGGCTCGCGAAAACTCAAGAGTGTCGCGGAGTATCCGGCGCTGCGCACCGCCTCCATCATTTGAGAAATCTCCAGCCCATCGCGGTTGGGCAAGGTGCGGCCACGCACCACGAAGCGCGTAGCAGAGGACGTGATCTGGGCCGGGTCATGGGCCGCCAGGCCTTCTCTTTTTCGTAGGGTGCGCAGCGCCATCCAGATAGACGCCTGGGCGCATGCACCCACGGCGTTGTCCTGTTGCATAAAAGGCGTGCCTTCCACTTGAAAGGTGCGGCCGGCGAGATGCACATCGAATTTGTCTTTCGATAATAAAAAATGTGCCTTGCCTTGGGGTGGCCGCAAGATGGTCGCTCCCACTGGACTAACGGTAACCGGGCGTAAGGTAATAAATCCCAGGTAGTCGGTATCGTCGGCCGCGTCTATGGCGGCCAACACGTCGGTGCCATCGTCCCAGGTCTGGCTGAATAAATGCATGCGTGCGCAATAGCGCTCCACGTGAGAAAAGAGTCTGCCATGGTAGGCATGATATTCCGCCGTGTAGTCCGGGTCTTGCATGCGGCTCTGAAAAATCACCGAAAGACAGCCTAAGTTCATGGCGTGACGCAGGCAGGTCTGCAGTGGCAGTAGCCGCGGTTCTTCGAGTTCGGTCTCGGGCAGATATTTCTTCAGGATATTTTCCCAGAAGCTACTGACCTTGTCGGGGTTGTCGACGTCGGTTTTTTTGAGCGAATACAAGGTAAGGCGGGGGCTATCCATCGCCTGGATCTCCGTTCATGGGCGGTGATTATAAAACGAAAAAGGCGAGCGGTAGAGGCTCGCCTGTTATGGACATACTACAATGAATCACGCCAAGGTTATATTTTTGGCTTCCTCGTGCGCGCGCTTTTCTTGCTCACGGATTTCTTCCACCACGGGGGTCATTTCTTTGCGGAACTGGCTATAAAACTTGCCGGCCTCTTCTTTTTTTAAAGTGCGTTCCTTACCGCTCTTTTTCACATCCTCTACTAATTTCTGCAATGGGTTAGAGGCCATGGCATCACTCCTTCCGCTCTTATCTCTGTACGCATGATCGGTGGAAATCGTTTAAATAGCGATATATGGCTAGATTATAGACGCGCACAGGGGTTTTTGAGAATTCCTATGTTCAGTTTCCAGAGAGATAAATATAACTCCTTGTTTTGTAAAATAAATATCTATACGCTGAAGGGCGCTCGGCTTAATTGTAACCATTTCCACCCATGCTACTACATACAGAATGGAGAGTGGGCTACGATTTTGTGACATTTTACCGCGGGCGCTGAGTGCAGTGGAACAGGAGGAAGTATGTACGACGGAAACTACTACCGGCTTATGGCCGAATATAACCAGTGGATGAACCACAAGCTGTATGCCGTGTGCGCGGATATTCCCGATGATAAGCGCAAGTCCGATCTCGGGGCGTTTTTTAAATCCATACACGGCACTCTGAACCATATTCTATGGGGAGACCGGATTTGGATGCGGCGGTTTACCGATCATCCTTTTCCCCAGTCGCGCCTGGGCGAAGAGATTTATGCGGGCTTCGATGAGTTGCAGGCGGCGCGCGCGGAAACTGATCAAATAATTTTGGCATGGGCCGTGGCACTGGACGATGGGTGGCTGGCGCGGCCGTTTCGATTTACCAGCACCATCGATGCAAAAACCCGCAGCGCCCCTGCCTGGGTTTTTGTGACGCAACTTTTTAATCACCAGACCCATCACCGCGGCCAGGTGACGACCTTGATGAAACAACTAGGTTATGAACCAGGCGCCACGGACATTCCCTGGTTGCCGGGAGCCGTGGAGTATGGGTGATGACGGAAATTATTTCTATAGAGGGTGGGTGCCATTGCGGCAACATAAGCTACCGTTTGTTTACACCGGTCGCGCCGGAAAAACTACCGGTCCGGACGTGTCGTTGTTCCTTTTGCACTAAACACGGTGTTCGCTATAGCTCCCACCCGCATGCCGAGCTTGCGATACGGGTACACAATAAGGATTTAATCGAGGGTTACCGGTTTTCGAAGAAGATCGTGGAGTTTGTTTTTTGTTTGCGCTGTGGCGTCATGCCCTACGCACTGGCGTATATTGAAGGAAATACCTACGCGGTCATTAACATTAACACCACCTCTGCGGACTTCAGCGAAGTAACGCCACCGCCGCTCGATCTATCCAGAGAATCTGCCGAAGAAGGTCTGGCACGACGTAAAAAGGCTTGGATAGCAACGGTAAGATTTGAGGAGTAGCTACCAGCTTGCCTTTTTCTACAAAGACCCCTAGTATCGATCCCCTATGATTATCAATTCCTCCACGCTGTTCTCCATTGCCCCCACGGGCCGGTTTCCGGCCGGCTCGCGACTGCGTCGCTCGCGCTAGATCTTCCGCCGTATCCGTTGTAGGTCCTGGCGTAATGGACTCTTATACAAAAAGTAGTGGGGGTGGCCCGTGGGTCGCATGCAAGCCGGTTTAATTCGATCTCGTTTATTTCGCAAGTACTGCATTCTTTTCCTGCGTCGACTGCCACGCGGCCACTGGGCCTAGCGTACGTGGCTGCCCAGTGGCCGTTGTCGGCCACTCTATCGACCCTCCTTGATCAGGAAAAGGATTACAAAATGAAGACGGCTATTGCAAAAAAGTATCACCCCTTTCCACCGATACACTTGCCGGATAGAACCTGGCCGGCCCGGATTATTGGGGCACCGCCGGTGTGGTGCAGCGTGGATCTGCGCGATGGTAACCAGGCGCTGGTGGAGCCCATGGACGCCGAACGCAAATGGCGCATGTTCCGGCAGCTGGTAAAAATTGGTTTTAAGGAAATCGAGGTGGGTTTCCCGGCGGCGTCGCAGACGGACTTCGATTTTATCCGTAGCCTGATCGAGGACGGCGGTATACCCGACGACGTGACTATCCAAGTGCTCACCCAGTCGCGCCAGTCCCTTATACACCGCACGTTCGAGGCGGTGCGGGGTGCGCGGCGCGTGATCATGCATCTGTATAACTCCACCTCGCCGGTGCAGCGCCGGGTGGTGTTCGGCCTGGATCGCGCCGGCATCGTGGACATCGCCGTTAGCGGCGCATCCTGGTGCCGCGAGTATGCCGCCGCCCAGCCGGACACGGACTGGGTGTTTCAATATTCACCGGAGAGCTTTACCGCCACGGAGCTCGAATTTTCCCTGGAAATATGCGAGGCCGTGACCACGATCTGGCAACCCAGCCGCGCGCGCAAGGTGATTCTGAATCTGCCCGCCACGGTGGAGGTGGCTACGCCTAATGTCTATGCCGATCAGATCGAGTGGTTCGGCCGTCACCTCGCGCGGCGCGACAGTGTGGTGCTGAGCGTACACCCGCACAATGATCGCGGTTGCGCCATCGCCGCGGCGGAGCTGGCAATAATGGCCGGGGCCGAGCGGGTGGAGGGCACGTTGTTCGGCAACGGCGAGCGCACCGGCAACGTGGATATCGTCACCTTGGCCCTTAACCTGTATACCCAGGGCATGGATCCAGGGCTGGACTTCAGCGACATCGATGGCATACGTCTATGCGCCGAATACTGTAATCGCTTGCCGGTACCTGCGCGCCATCCGTATGTGGGTGATCTGGTTTACACCGCATTTTCCGGATCGCACCAGGACGCGATCAAAAAGGGACTGGCCGCCAGGCGCGACGGGGATAGGTGGGAGGTACCCTATCTACCCCTAGATCCGGCGGACGTGGGTCGCAGCTACGAGGCCATCATCCGAGTGAATAGCCAATCTGGGAAAGGCGGCGTGGCCTATGTATTGGAGCGCCACCATGGGCTGCGCCTACCGCGCCGCTTACAAATAGAGTTCAGCAACGCTATTAAACACATCAGCGACGCCAGCGGCAATGAACTAACCGCCGCGGACATCTGGGCGGCATTTCATTCCGAATATCTGGATCGGACCGAGCCGCTGTGCTTAATCGACTATGAGATACGCCACATCGAAGGAGATAAAAACCAGAGACAACTCCGCGCGCGTCTGCGCCGCAACGGCCGCGAAATTTACTTGGAGGGCCGCGGCAGCGGACCGGTAGATGCCTTCGTGGAAGCCATACGCGCCCTCAATGGGGATCGTTTAGATATTCTATCTTACGAAGAGCATGCTCTAGATGCGGCCGATCCGAAAATTGTCTCTGGGTTATCGGTTCGGCGACACTTGACGGGTGCCCAGGCGGTGGCCGTGGCGTACATTGAGTTAAGCGTGAATGCCGCGGAATCTGTAGGGGGTGTGGGCATGCACGCGGATATCGTCATGGCAAGCTTGATGGCGATTGTCTGCGCCCTGAACCGTGCTGGGCACCTTTAGCTAGCGAATGGTGCCGGGAAGACGATGCGTCTTAGCGGTCTAGGCCAGGGCCGCCTTGTGCCGTCAATTGGCGCGCCTTGGCGCGCCAAGACTGGGCGAGCACGGAATCGATCATGTTCAGGAGCATATCCTTGCGCACCGGTTTGGCCAGGAAACCTTTGGCGCCGACACGTGTGCTCCATACCCGGTCGGTGGCTTGGTCGGTTCCGCTCACCATGATTATCGGAATGTGCGAGGTATGGGCATCATTGGCCAGAATGCGAGTGGCCTCAAAACCGTTCATATGTGGCATGACGATATCCATCAGGATCAGATCGGGCAGTTGATGCTTGGCCACGTGCACGGCCTGCACACCGTCCAGCGCCGATAGGGTCTGGTAGCCCACACCCTCGAGCATGGTCTTAAAGGCGTGGACGATGGTGCGTGAGTCATCGACAACCAGGATCGTAGCGTCAGTGGCAGCCGCAGGTTTCTGCGGGTTTTCTTCCTTCTGCTTCAGCATACGCGCGAAAATGTCCTTTAGCGCAAGTTGCTCCATAGCATGATCCTCCGAACTTTTAGTGCCTAAATAATGATCGACCTGTAGGGTACCCAGAATCGGATAACTCTTTGACAGTTATGGACAACACTATTCTTAAGATGACTTATAACCTTTCATGGCCATGGTTTGCAACCGGATAGCGTACATAAGCCCCGATCCCAGACCATCGGTCGCGGTTTGGGTTAGGCACATGCTAAGTGGGTCATTTGGGTCGATAGAAGGCGGAGTAGTGGCTTATCCTACAGTGCCATGCCGCCCCCGGCCCTAAAACCACAGCCCATTTTGGCCCCGGTTTGGGCTGTGCACTTTCGGCCTTTTTCTCTATGCACACTTGAGAGCCTATACCAGTGGCCTATGCTATTGGCTATATATCCGGTCCATTTCAAGGTAAACCCGCTTCCCATGAATAGCCCCCCGCCCAGCGGCGCCGCCACTGGGCCTTCCCATATCCTGGTGGTGGACGACGCCGCCGGCATGCGTGATGTGCTCGCCATAGGCCTGGAGCGCGAAGGCTATGTGGTGGCGGTGGCGGGCGACGCCAACGAAGCCCTGGAACAGACACGCACCACCCGTTTCGACCTGATATTGCTCGATATGAAACTACCCGGCATGAGCGGCATGGCCCTGCTCGCGCTGTTGCGCAAGGCGCACTCGGCGCTGGATGTGCCGATTATTGTTATCTCGGGTAACGGCGAGTCCGGCGATGTGGTGAGTGCGCTCCAGGGCGGCGCCAACGACTATATTACCAAGCCCACGGACATGGCGGTGGTGCGCGCCCGGGTCAAGGCCCAACTTGCGCTCAAACAGCTCAAGGACATCAACGACCGCTATCTGCGCATCGTCAGCCATGACCTTAAGAAACCCATTATGCTCATGCTCGATATCGCGCGCCAGGTTACTAGCGAATATAAGCCGGGTGCACCCATGACCGAAGATATGGGTTCGGCCCTGGGGTTGCTGATTCAATCCGGTGAATTCATGCAGCAGATCGTGTCCGACCTATTCGATGAGCACGCCCTACGGGATGGAAAATTACAGTTGCGCCGGCAACCCACGGACCTGGGCGCGGTGGTGCGCCAGGCGCTGACGCGTAACGCCGCCTATGCCAAAAGCAAAGGCATCGCCCTGGATATGCAGTTCGATGCGAACCTGCCGATTATCCAGGCCGACGATGTGCGACTAATGCAGGTACTGGAGAATCTCATCGGCAACGCCATCAAGTTCAGCGCCGCCGGCGCACGGGTGACGGTGCACACCCGCAACGAGGTCGGCTATATCCGTTGCGACATTTCGGATACCGGCCCCGGTATTCCCACGGAAGACATGGGGCGTTTATTCGTTGAATACGCCCAACTCAAGAATCTACCCACCGGCCATGAAAAAAGCACCGGCCTTGGGCTTGCCATCAGCAAGGAACTGATCACGCGTCACGGCGGCGAGATCGGCGCCCACAACCGGCCGGACGGTGGTGCCACTTTCTGGTTCCGGTTGCCGCTCGCGGGGTAGGCATGGCGACAACGCCTACCACTCGCCCTTAACGCCGGCCTGCATGATTTCAGTCAAGGCGTCACGCACCTTGATGGCCTCGCCCTGGAGCGGCGCCCCCAGTTTGGCGCCTTGTATGAACATGTCGAGATTCATCATCACCAGCCAGCCTTGACCCTTGGCGTCTTCCACCAGGGCGATGCGGCACGGCAGGTAGGCGGAAAAATGGATGTCGTGTTCGACCATTTTCTTAGCGGTCAAGGCATCGCAGAACTGATAGATATCCATGCGCCGGGACTTTTCTCCCAGGGCCTCGATCTGTTTGGATAGGGGCATTTCCGCCACCAGTTTGATATTGAGCTTGTTGGCGCGGATTTTCATGGCTTCTACTGCGTCATCCATGGAAACGCCTTTTTCCAGCGGCATTTTTACCACAGTCTGGGCAATGTCCAATACCGGCATGGGCTTGGTTTTGGAAGAGGTGGCGGCGTAAGCAACACCGCCTAGGGTAAGGGCAAGCACTACGGGCAGAAAGAATTTTTTCATGGTGGCATCCATCGTGGAAAGTTGAAATCTGGGACGATAGTTTACGCCAGCGGCCGCGGCTATGTCACGGTTCGTGTGCCGGGTCTGGCCGCATCGACAATTCCGGAATCGATACGTACTATACGTCCGTATATTTCGGCCGGGAAAACAGCATGCGGATACTACAGAATCTGTTCGACAACAATAAAAAGTGGGCGGATAAAATCACCCGCAACGACCCGGACTTTTTCAACAAACTATGCAAGCAGCAGGCGCCGGAATATTTATGGATAGGCTGCTCCGATAGCCGGGTGCCGGCGAATGAAATCGTCAATTTGCTGCCCGGTGAAATATTCGTCCACCGCAACATCGCCACACGTGGTGGCGCACACCGATCTGAACTGCCTATCGGTAATTCAATACGCCATCGCTGTATTGGGTATCAAGCACATTATCGTCTGCGGTCACTACGGTTGCGGCGGCGTCAAGGCCGCCATGGAGAACCAAGAGCACGGCCTGATCGACAACTGGTTGCGGCACGTCAAGGACGTGTATCGGTATAACCAGGCCAAGATGGACGCGGTGGTGAGTGAGCAGGAAAAATTCGACCGTTTGTGCGAATTAAATGTAACGGAGCAGGTCATGAATGTGTGTCACACCACCATGGTCCAGAACGCCTGGAAGGCGGGCAAGTATCTGGCGGTGCACGGCTGGATTTACAGCATACGCAACGGTATTTTGAAGGACCTGGATTGCACCATTACCGGCCCGAATCAGGTCGATTCCACCCATCGCATGAAATGAGCCGCGCCCTAACGCCGCAGGCCCAGGGGATCGTCCGGGTCTATGCCGTTTTGGAAAGGCAGCTTGCGGTCGTTATTGGTGATTTGATAAACCTTGCCTATCCAGTTATTAATCACCGCTTCCGCCGAGTCGTGCCAGGTGTTGTCCAGGGAAGCGCTGATGAGTGTTTCCGGCAACTCCGGTACCGCCGCGCCGCTATGCTTGGCCGCGATCACCTGCTCCTGGTATTCGCGCAATATGGCCTCGGATTGCAGGCCAAAGTAATTTTCTGGAAACGGTGGGTAATGCGCGCGCCCCCCTTGCGCGTAACGCCGCACTTCGCGCTTGTATTCCTTGAGCAGGCTGTTGATGTCGTATTCCGGATGGCCCTGGAAGAAGACCGTGCGGAACAGGTCCGGGCTCACCGCCAGATGTACGCCGGCGGCATCGCTCTCGGCCAGCACCTGCAGCCGTGCGGACTCGAACTGGCTGCGGTCGATTTGATTAAAGCGCGAGTGCGGCACATCGAAGCGCGTGTTCACGCCGTTCACTAGCGGGTGCTTGCGGTCGGTGACGCGATGCGAGTACACGCCCCAGCGTTTGTCGTCCAGGGAGCGGCGTTTCTGGCCATAGCGAAACTGCAGCACGGCGTGGGTCGCCAGGCACGAGCATATCGTAGACGTAACATGGGTATAGGCCCAGTCCATGACCTCGATTAACGGCCGCCAGAAAGACTCCTGGGCCAGGTCCGGTTGGGTGACGTTGGCGCCGCTGATAATCAGCGCATCCAGACCCTGCGCCTTGATTTGCTCAAAGGTTTCGTAATACTGCCCCACGTGTGCCGCGCCCTCGGGGCCGCGCTTTAGCTGCGCCAGCGTAAACGGATGCATATAAAACTGCGCGATCTGGTTGCTCTCGCCCACGAGACGAAAAAACTGACGCTCGGTGGCGGCAAGTGCCGCGTCCGGCATCATGTTCAACAGGCCGATGTGCAGCTCGCGTATATCTTGGTGCAGAGCGGCATCGGACGGCACCACGGTTTCGCCCTCCTGCCGTAGGCGTTCGAATGTGGGTAGTTTGGAGCTGGCGATGAGTGGCATAGGATTTTATCCGTCGGCGTATTCAGGACACGCCTTCTACAGTGCTCTCTATGAGCCGCAGAAAGTCGTCCGCATTCTTTACCCGGGCAAGGGCACCGGTGCTAATGCTATAGCCGTAGCGCTCGACAATAGCCCGGTAACGTGGGATACGTGAATAGAACAGGCGCGGAAACATCCAGCGCACAAATGCATCCGGGTCAATCTGGGCGACATAGACGGCGCCGCTTTCGCTTATATAGGCGGCCAGCTGTTCATCTAGAAATGCCTCGCGGTAATACAGTGGTTTCGGGTCCAATTCGGCGCGGCGTATAAGCTCCTGTTCATCCTCGGGGCTGGCCTCGATATATAGGATCAGACTATGGTCGGCAAGCACCTGCAACGCCGCGGGATCGTCCAGTTCGCACACGCTGCCGCCGGCGTCGTTGACAAAGTGCCGATAGCCGTAGATGGTCTGCGCCTTGCGGATGAACTCGGGCACGTCTTTCATGGCCGCGATTTCCGCCAGCCGGTGGAGCTCCTGCCGGTGCTTGAATTCCTTAAGGTTTAAGCCCCCAAGTTCAGGGTTGCCGAGCTTACCGAGGAAGCTCGATACCGGTTTCAGGTTGTCGACGGTAATGTTGTTGCTGATGAAGATCGAATCCGAATGCAACAGATCGCGCAAAAATGGGATCTGCATGGCCTGGGTCTTGATGTTGTCCAGAATAGGCTCATCCAGGTAGCGGGTGCCGATGCGATAATCCCCGGAATAGTGGAACCAGTGGCCCAGGCGCAGCAGGTTGGCCAGGCGCGTCTTGCCGACACCGGACATGCCCA
>JANOTM010000367.1:0-10659 GCA_031416355.1 Gammaproteobacteria bacterium | reverse complement strand
GAAGGCCGCGGCCTGTCCCACATTTATTTAGATATGCCCCTGGAGGATGCGATACGCGCCACCGGCGAACCGGATCAGAATCTGTATGGATTCGTTTTTGTGCGCAAGCTGGCGGACGGCACCCAGCTGAGTTATCGCATCGCCGACAACCTGCTGGTGTCCTTGAATTTTAAGGGCGACGCCCGGTCGAAATATGTCACCGCGCGCGATGCCAGGTTAGGCATGTCGCGTAGCAAAATTTTACAGCTCTATGGCTCCCCGGAGGCCGAGGCCGTGAATAAGGTTTTTTACTACAGCCAGGGTATTAGTTTTTTCTTCAAGGACGACGTGCTTTACGATATCAGTGTTTTCCCTCAGAAAACCTCCGTCCCGTCCGGGCGTTAGGCGGGAATCCAGCGGTTTTCGTTTAAGGCCGCCTTAGATCCCCGCTTTCGCGGGGGGGCATAGTTAAGGTGGGAATGCGAAAAATCTGGGCGATATCAAGGTATAACGATGCGGTAGCCCAGTGATTGAAAATCCGATATTGAGGTATGACAATCGGTCACGAATTTTACCCCTGCAATCATATCCTGCACCTTAATATTGTTAGTGCGGGCGGTATTTTGGCACAGATAAATAGCTACCCCCTTGTTTAACAAGCCAACGACAGCTTGCTCGAAGGGATTGCCCTTCAATACCAATTTGTACCCCGAGCTATAAGCGACCGCGATAACACGAAAGTCTACGTCGCTCACCATTCCATGAGTGACTTCATAATCCCGGATAGCGTTGCTAATGCTACTCAAGGCATAGGGTCGAGTACATGGGATGGCGCTATCTGTACAGTCTCTTAAGATGGGAAATAATATTTTGACACCCTCTCTCTTCACTAGACATCTTGTTATCTCCGAAGCGCCGACACCAAACTCCTGATCCAGCGTGAGTCCGTTCACCAATCCAACCGGACATTGTTGCTCAGCCGAAGCGGCGACAGCAATATTGCTCGACGTTATTCCAAGTATTGCGGTGATCGCAAAAAATCGGATCCATTCTTTCATTATCTTCTCCAAGTGATAGGTTATGATTATTGATTTGGGTATAGCTATGTCGGCTCATTAATTCATCTACCCGCCTTTACTAGGCCGCGCAGTGAAGGACATCCGACACGTGCCGTCCTGGTCAGGAGCGGCACCGGTGCTGGAATTGCAAATGCCGTGCCACCACTTGTGCACAAAAGCGGCGTCGTGGGTGAGAAAAATTGAGCGTGAAAAGAGAAACTTATAGCAAGCGTTGCGCGCGCGGATCGAGTTGGGGGAAAATATCAGGCATACGCAGCAGGCAACCGTGCCCGAATGTATCAGGACCGCCCGAAACTCGCTCTACCTCCCCATCCCTGGAGCCGCGCATTCATGCAGCGGTACAATGTCGGCTTGCCTGAGTCACCCGTGCTTGGCCGGCGTAATCCCGAAAGGTGTCGATCTTTTCGTAGTCGTTGCCACGCAGGATGTTCCCCACGGCCTCGGCCTGATCAAAACCATGTTCCAGAAGCAGCCATCCACCGGCTTTGAGCTGCGGCGGACTATGCCGGGCGATATGCCGGATAGCATCCAGACCATCTTCGCCGGCGATGAGCGCCATGGACGGTTCGAAGCGCACATCGCCTTGGGAGAGATGCGTATCGGATAGCCGGACATAGGGCGGGTTGCTGACAATCATTTCGAACTGCTCCTGGCCCAGCGGGGTCTGCCACGCACCTACGCGGAACTCGATGTTGTCCAATCCGTGGCGTGTTGCATTGGCACGCGCCACCGCCAGGGCCGCGGTTGAGATGTCGGTGGCGACAATACGGCAGCGCGGGCGCTCCTGTGCCAGGGCCAGGGCAATGGCGCCACTGCCAGTGCCGAGATCGGCGATATGCCAGGGGGTATCTGGAGGAATGAGGGCCAGGGCGCGTTCCACTAGGATCTCGGTATCCGGGCGCGGTATGAGGGTGTCGGGCGTCACGCTCAGAACCATAGACCAAAATTCCCGTACGCCTGTGACGTAGGCTATGGGTACACCGGCCCGGCGTTGTGCGAGTAGCGCCTGCAGTGTCTGTTCCTGTTCCGGAGTTAAGAGGGTATCAGCGCGGATAATAAGCTGGGCGCGGTCCAGCATGCACACGTGCATGACCAGTACCTCGGTGTCGAGGCGTGGCGATGGGCTATGTCCGTGCAGTTCCGCCGCTGCGTGGCGCATGAATTCCTGGAGGCTGCGACCCACAGGTTCAGGCGCCCAGGGCCGCGAGCTGGTCTGCCTGGTCTTCGGCGGTGAGGGCAGCGACGACTTCGTCGAGATCGCCATTGAGTATGTGTTCCAATTTGTAAAGGCTTAAATTAATACGATGGTCGGTGATGCGTCCCTGGGGAAAGTTGTAGGTGCGTATGCGTTCCGAGCGATCGCCGCTGCCGATCAGGCTCTTGCGCATCGCCGCTTCCTTGGCGTGTTGCGCGCGCCGCTGCGCGTCCAGCAGGCGCGCGCTCAAGACCGACAATGCGCGCGCGCGATTTTTGTGCTGCGAGCGTTCATCCTGACATTCCACCACCATACCGCTGGGCAGGTGGGTCACGCGTATGGCGGAATCGGTTTTGTTCACGTGTTGGCCGCCGGCGCCGGAGGCGCGGAACGTATCGATTTTAAGATCGGCCGGGTTGAGGACGATGGCGTCCATCTCGTCCGCCTCCGGCATCACCGCCACGGTGCATGCCGAGGTATGAATGCGGCCCTGGGTCTCGGTGATTGGGACCCGCTGTACCCGGTGGCCGCCGGATTCGAACTTTAGGCGCGAATAGACGTCCTGGCCGACGATGCGGGCGATGACTTCTTTATAACCGCCATGCTCGCCGTGGCTGGCGCTGACGATTTCCACCGACCAGCCGCGCTTGCTGGCATAGGCGCTATACATTCTGAACAGCACGCCGGCGAACAACGCGGCTTCATCACCACCAGTGCCGGCGCGCACCTCGAGAAAAATATTTCGGTTGTCGTTGGGATCTTTTGGCAGCAGCACTTTTTGCAGATCCTGCTCCAGCTGGGCGGCGCGCGCTTTGAGGCGCACGGCCTCTTCCTCGGCCATGGTGCGCATATCGCTGTCGGCATCGGCTAGCATGGCTTGTGCCGACGCCAGACCCTCCAGGGTCGTGCGCAATTCGCGGTAGAGATTGACCACCGGCAGAATATCCGAGTACTCCATGGACAGCTTGCGGAACTGGTCTTGCTTACCGATAACGCCGGCATCCGCGAGCAGCGCATTGATTTCTTCAAGCCGCAGGGACAGATTGTCCAGCTTCGATTGGATGGAAGGTTTCATCGTATACCGTAAGGACGAGCAGCAAGCGTCATAATTAGTCGTCGTCGCTCAGGTTGAATAGCTTGCGCGCCGCATTAAGCAGGTCGGCGTTGCCGTCATGATCCGCCTGTTGCAAGGCGGAGCTCGGGGCGTGGGTAAATTTATTGGTCAGCGCGCGCGCCAGTTGCGCCAAAACCTTTTGTGGATCTTCGCCGCGGGCGAGGCGCTGTTGCGCCAATTTCAATTCCGTGTCGCGCAACGCAGCGGCGTTTTCGCGCAGGGCGCGTATGGTCGGTACCGAGTCCAGGGATTTGACCCATTGCATAAAATCCACCACCTGGATGTCGATGATCTTGTCTGCCTCCTTGGCCGCCGCCTGGCGCGACTGCATGTTCTGCTCCACCACTTGTTGCAAGTCGTCCACGGTGTAGAGATAAACGTCGTCCAGCTCACCGACCTCGGGTTCGATATCGCGCGGCACGGCGATGTCCACCATGAAGATGGGTCGATGTTTGCGGATCTTGAGGGCACGCTCCACCGCGCCCTTGCCCAGTATCGGCAGTTGACTGGCGGTGGAGGAAATAACGATATCCGCCTCGCTCAAGCGCTCGGGCATTTCCGTGAGGGAAATGGCCTCACCATTGCAGGTTTGTGCCAGTCGCTGGGCGCGCTCCACGGTGCGGTTGGCCACGATGATATGGCCCACGCCTTGTTCTTTCAAATGGCGTGCGGCCAATTCTATAGTTTCGCCGGCGCCGATCAGCAACACCGTGCGTTCCGACAACCGGCTGAATATTTGTTTTGCCAGACTCACGGCGGCGAACGCCACGGACACGGCGCTTGCCCCGATGGCGGTATCGGTGCGCACCTGTTTGGCCACGGAAAAGGTTTGCTGGAACAGGCGGTTTAGGATTTTGCCGGTGGCGCCGGCCTTGTGGGCGGCGGCAAATGCCTCTTTCATTTGTCCCAGGATCTGTGGTTCGCCCAATACCATGGAATCCAGCCCCGAAGCCACGCGAAACGCATGTTTCACCGCCTGGTCACCGGGATAAAGATAGAGGTGCGGCTCCAGCAGGGTATGGGGGAGGCGGTGATATTCACAAAACCATGCCACCGCGCGCTGGTCCTCCCCCGGTTCCAAGCGGCAATACAGTTCGGTGCGGTTACAGGTAGATAGAATGGTGGCCTCGTGCGCACCGCCCAGGGTGGTAATCTGACGCAAGGCATCCAGCAGCCGATCAGGCGCAAACGCCGCCTGTTCCCGGAGAGAGACCGGAGCGGTTTTGTGGTTAACACCGAAAGCAACGAGGCGGAGCATGGATAGGCTTAACCTGTGGGCTACTTTAGCAGCCAATCAGGCTGGCGCAGACAAGGCGGCCCTTACCCGATACCTTATAAGCTGAATAGTAGAGGGAGCGCATAGCCATGCATTTTCCGTTTTAATGCCGGAAAAGTCCATGACTTGGCGGGGGAACCGCGTCTGTCATCAGGGGAGGGGAAAGTGTGTACTATAATAGATGAAGATACAGAACGGTGATGAATCTGAAGGAATATAGGTACCCCGGAGAGTTCCTTTTGGGCATCACCCCAAAGCATGGTTTAATGAGTCCAGTCCAGCAGCAGGCGATGTGGAGATGACATGAATAAAACCCTCGGTAGTATCATCCTCGGCGTGGTGTTCTCATTGTTGGCGGCCTGTAGCAGCGTGGCCCAACGTCCCAGCGCCTCCGCCGGCCCGGCGCCCAAACCCGTTTCCCAGACTGTGGTGTTGCCGTCCGTAGACCTTACCCCAGATCTCCTTTTTGACATGCTCCTAGGGGAGATCGCCGGCCAGCGCGGTCAGCTGGACGTGGCCTTGGCCAGCCTTAAGCATGCCGCCCTGAAATCCCGCGACCCGCGTCTGGTAGAGCGCGCAACCTTGGTGGGGCTGTACGCAAAACGCCCAGCCGATGCCCTGGATACCGCCCGGGTCTGGGTGGAACTGCAGCCGGACAATGCGGATGCACGCGAGGCCTTGGCGGTGATACTCATGGAGACCGGCGATACCGCCGGTGCGCAACAACAACTCAAAAAACTTCTGGACCTGTCCGCGGACGCTAATCTTTCCCATGCCTATTTAAGAATATCAGCGACCTTGGGGCGCCTGCAGAATCGCACCGCCGCTCTGGAGATCATGCAAACCCTGGCAAGCCTGCACCCGGACCGGCCGGAGGCGCATTTCGCCCTGGCGCATTTGGCGGTGCGGGTAGGCGATCTGACCATGGCGAGCACGTCCATAGATCGGGCGCTGAAACTGCGTCCCGATTGGGAAGAAGCGGCCTTATTTAAGACGCGTATCCTTGTCTCGCAGAAGGACGTTCAGAAGGTGCTCGATTTTAATGAAAAGTTCCTGGAGCGCTATCCGCAGGCGACCAATTTGCGCATGAACTACGCGCGTTTTCTGGTGGATGCCAAGCAGTGGGACAAGGCGCGAGTACAGTTCAAGCGCGTATTGTCCGCGTCGCCTAAAGATGCCGATGCGATGTATGCCGTAGGCCTGCTGGCCCTGCAATCGAATTTGCTGGATGAAGCCGAGACCTACTTGACTCAGAACCTAGAAGCCCAGCCGGAGAACGATCAGGCGCGGCTGTATCTTGCCCAGGTTGCCGAACAGCGCAAGTTGTACGAGGAGGCCGCCCGTTGGTACCGTGAAGTATCGCCGGGAAATTTTTATTTCGAGGCGCAGGCGCGCCTGAGCCTGACCATGGCCAAGCGCGGCGAGCTGCCGGCCGCGCGCAAGTTATTGCATGAGCTGCAACCCGACAACGAGCAACAGCAGGTGCAGCGCGCGCTTACCGAAGAACAAATGTTGCGTGACGCCAAGCAATATACCGAAGCGCTGCAGGTGTTAAGCGCAGCGCTCGAGGAATTACCGGACAATGCCGACCTATTGTATGCGCGCGCCTTGGTAGCGGAGAGGCTGGACAATATCGCACTGCACGAGGCCGATCTGCGCAAGGTATTGAGTAAGGATCCAAAAAACGCCCATGCGCTGAATGCCCTGGGCTATACCCTGGCCGATCGCACCACGCGCTATAAAGAGGCGCTGGAGCTATTGGAACAGGCGCTCGCGCTCAAGCCCGACGACCCCTTTATTACCGACAGCATGGGATGGGCGCATTATCGTCTAGGGCAGTATCCCGAGGCGGTTAAATACCTAAAGGCCGCATTGGAAAAGCGCCCCGATGCGGAAATCGCCGCCCACCTGGGCGAGGTATTGTGGGTGATGGGTGACCGCGCTGGCGCCGAATCGGTGTGGTCGCGCGCCCTTAAAGATATGCCGGACAGCGAAATACTCCTGGGCGTCATCAAGAAATTCAAGCAGTGACGAGTCCATGGATGGACGAGGTAGAGCGCTGTCGGGAACAGGCGCCGAGGTACTGGGTAGTCACCCTATTAGCCCTACTCACCGCCGCTTGTGCCACTCCGCATGTCCTGCCCCTACAGGACAATCCACAACTCGCCTGGCGCGATCGCCAGGCGCAACTCCTGCCCCTGACGACCTGGAAATTTGCCGGCCGAGTGGCAATACGTTCGGCCCAGGAAGGCGGCCAGGTGAGCATGCGCTGGGAGCGCAATTCCCAGGGAGAGAACATCGATCTCAGCGGACCCCTAGGGCGGGGTCTGATACGCCTGCAGCAGGACGAAAACGGTGCGCGCCTGCAAGACAGTAACCAGCGTGTGCATACCGCCCCTAATGCCGAAACCTTGCTGTTCAATACCACCGGCTGGCGCATTCCCCTGGAAGGGCTGCATTACTGGATACGCGGCTTGCCTGCGCCCGGCGCTCCCGCACGTCAAGAACTTGATGACCAGGGACGCTTGGCGATACTGTGGCAATCGGGATGGGAGATACGTTTTCTCGCCTATACCCGCTTCGGACTATACGATCTCCCCAGTCGCCTGACCCTAATATTGCCGCAAGAAGCAGTGTCCGCTGCCCCCGGCAGTGCTAATTCTCCCGTGGAGGCGCGTTTAATTATTGAACGCTGGTTGCAATTGCAGTAAAACCTAGCGCATGCATGACCCTGAATCCCAAGTATGGCCGGCGCCGGCAAAATTGAATCTGTTTTTGCACGTGACCGGCCGGCGTGCCGACGGTTATCACACCCTGCAGACCCTGTTTCAATTTCTGGACCTGGCCGATGATCTGAGTTTTGCCATTACCCATGACGGTCAGGTGACCCGTGCCACCGCCCTGCCAGGGGTGCCGGAGGCTTCGGACCTGTGCGTGCGCGCCGCGCGCATGCTGCAGGAGGCCAGCGGTTGTACGCGGGGGGTGCGCATTTCCCTCACCAAGCGCCTGCCCATGGGCGGCGGCTTGGGCGGCGGCAGCTCCGATGCCGCGACTACCTTATTGGCGCTCAATCATCTCTGGGATACACATTTACCCGTATCCGAAGTGGCAGCCCTGGGACTGCGGCTAGGGGCGGATGTGCCTGTATTTGTGCACGGCCATGCCGCCTGGGCCGAGGGCATAGGCGAACAGCTGACGCCCACGGACCTGCCCCAGCCCTGGTATGTGGTCTTGGCGCCCCCGGTGCAAGTGTCCACGGCAGCGGTATTTCAGTCTTCTGAATTGACACGCTCCACGCCTGCCATCACAATACGCGATTTTCACGCAGGGCTAGGCCGGAACGACCTTGAGCCTGTGGTGCGCCGACTGTACCCGGAAGTGGATAAGGCGTTGAAGTGGCTGACAAATTATGGCCCGGCGCGTATGACGGGCTCGGGCGCCTGCGTTTTTTTACCCGTGGAAACCGAGGGCCACGGGCGCGACATGCTCGCCCAGTGCCCAGAAACCCTAGCGCAGGGTTTTGTCGCGCGCGGCGTGAATGTACACCCGATCCACCGGCAGTACGGTGATGTTATGAATTGGGGTGTCGCCAAGCGGTAAGGCACCGGATTTTGATTCCGGCATTCCCAGGTTCGAATCCTGGCACCCCAGCCATTATGGCCTGACGGGATCTTTATGTGCCCGTCAGTAGCAGATGTTGAACGGTTGCTGGCGGCAATGCCAACTGACCCACCGATAGAGCGCTGTGCGGAGAGGCTAGTGTCAGTAGACAACATGGCGGTGTTTACCGGGAATGCCAACCCGGTACTGGCGGAACAGGTGGTGCATTACCTGGGTATTCCGCTAGGCAAGGCCCATGTGGGCCGTTTCAGCGACGGCGAAACGTTGGTGGAAATCATGGAAAACGTGCGCGGACGCGACGTTTTTGTGTTGCAGCCCACGTGCGCCCCGAGCAACGATCATTTAATGGAATTGCTGGTGATGATAGACGCGGTCAAGCGCGCCTCGGCCAAGCGCGTCACGGCGGTGATTCCTTATTATGGTTATGCCCGCCAGGACCGGCGGCCGCGCACCGCGCGGGTGGCGATCACCGCCAAGGTAGTGGCGGATATGATCACCGTCGCCGGCGCCAACCGCGTGCTGACCATGGACCTGCACGCCGATCAGATCCAGGGATTCTTTAATATCCCTACCGACAACATCTATGCATCGCCGGTGTTGCTGGGGGATGTATGGCGCAACAAGTACCCGAAGCTACTGGTGGTGTCGCCAGACGTGGGCGGTGTAGTACGGGCGCGGGCCATGGCCAAACATCTGGAGGCCGGCCTCGCCATTATCGACAAACGCCGGCCGCGGCCGAACGAAGCCAAGGTCATGAACATCATCGGCGATGTGGAAGGCCGCACCTGTGTGCTGATGGATGACCTGGTGGACACCGCCAATACCCTGTGCGAAGCGGCTGCGGCGCTTAAAGAGCATGGTGCGCTCAAGGTGCTGGCATACTGCACCCACCCGGTGCTGTCGGGCAAGGCGGTGGAGCGCATCAACAATTCGCTGCTCGACGAACTGGTGGTGACCGATACCATCCCGCTCAGTGCTGAGGCCAAGGCATGCCCGCGCATACGCCAGCTGAGTATCGCCGAGCTGCTGGCCGAGACCATGCGGCGCGTGGCCAATGATGATTCGGTCAGTTCGCTATTTATGGATTAATTTCAGAAACAAGTTACAAGATGCAAGCAGCAAGATGTCAATGCAGCCCCTGGTCGCGGGGGATAACTTAACGTAGTTGGAGAGTTTAACATGGCAAAATTTGAATTGACCGCAGAACTGCGTGACACGAAAGGCACGAGTGCGAGCCGCCGCCTGCGTAACGCGGGCAAGATCCCGGCCATTATGTATGGTGCCGGCAAAGACCCAGTGACGCTGTCTCTGAACCACAACGCTATCTTTCGCAACCTGCAAAACGAGGCTTTTTATACCTCTATACTCACGGTCAACATCGCCGGCAAGAGTGAACAGGCGGTGTTGCGCGACATGCACATGCACCCGGTACGGCCACGCATAGACCATGTCGATCTGCAACGCATCAGCGCTACCGAAAAACTGCATATGCGGGTGCCGCTGCATTTCATTGGCCAGGACCTGGCGCCGGGCGTGAAACTGAAGGGTGGTGTCGTTTCCCATCTTATGAACGAAGTCGACGTTACTTGTCTGCCGCATCAGTTGCCAGAGCATTTGGTAGTGGATATGTCCAACATCGAGCTGGGTGAATCCGTCCATCTTACCGACATTCCATTGCCAGAAGGCGTGACCATCAGCAGTCTGGCACACGGTGGCGATGACTTGGCCGTAGCCACCATTACCCTGGTGCGCGCTGCCATCGAGGCCGAGCAGGAAGCGGCGGCAGCGGCTACCGAAGCCGCGGCTGCGGCACCGGCGACGCCGGCCGCGGGCGACGGCGCCAAGAAGGAAGGCGCCAAGAAAGACGCCCCCAAGAAGGAAGGCAAGTAAGTTCACTGGGCTGCTGAGCCGGTTGGACTTTTATGACGCCGGGAATTTCCTTAATAGCAGGCCTGGGCAATCCCGGTGCAGAATATGTGGATACCCGGCATAACGCCGGATTCCGTTTTTTGGACGGTCTACTGCACGCAAGTGACCGTAGCCTGCAGACCGAAAATCGTTTTTCCGGCCGGGTGGCGCGGATTTCTATTACTGGTCGGGATGTGTGGCTGTTGGCACCCAACACCTTCATGAACCACAGTGGCGATGCGGTTTCGCAGCTCGCGCGTTATTACCGGATCCCATTGGAGGAAATTCTCGTGGTGCACGACGAGCTGGACCTACCGGTGGGAACGGTACGCTTAAAAAAAGGCGGTGGCGCCGGCGGCCATAATGGGATTTCCGATGTAATCGAAAAGCTTGGCAGTCCGGATTTTCTGCGCCTGCGCATCGGCATAGGCCGGCCGTCGCACAGCGACCAAGTGGTGTCGTTTGTATTAAAGAAAGCCCCTAAGGC
>JANOTM010000366.1:0-3216 GCA_031416355.1 Gammaproteobacteria bacterium | reverse complement strand
GCCGGGCGTGATGCATAACGAAGACCGGGGCAGCCAATACGCCAGCCATGCGTTTCAGGACAAGCTCGCTGAATACGGCATGATCTGCTCGATGAGCCGCAAGGGGAATTGTTGGGACAATGCGCCGACCGAGAGCTGGTTTAATAGCTTCAAGAACGAGCGGGTGCATTGCTGGAGGCTACGAACGAGCGAACAAATGACGGTCATGTCATTCGAGTATATCGAGGTGTTTTACAATCGGCGTCGGCTGCACTCGACTCTCGGTTACAAGTCACCCGCACTATTCTTGCAAGATTGGCTAGCTGCCCAACAGATCGAAAAACAGGTAGCATGAACGCCGCCCGTTGGAGGACGAAAAACCGGGGGAAGCTCAAATTGGTGGAGAGTAGGCGGCTGCAAGGCCCAATAAAATCATAAACGTATAAACTCAGCCGTTGAGCAATGCAACCGCCCGTAAATGTAGAAAACCCAATAAGGAGATCGCAGTGAGTAAGCAGAAACCAAGAACCACTAACCTACCCATGATTTCTTCGGATGCCGAAAAGGCGAAGCATATGGACAAATATAATGCCTTGACGTTGGATGGGATTTTCGTCCGGCGCGACGAACCTGCTACCGAGACAGTGCCGCCGCGCTACGATGTTCACGAATATATATTCGAGGGAAAAACCACGCCGTAAAGCACGGCGCCCCTCGACTTTACGGTTGTAGCTACTATAGCCGGGGTTGAATTTATGTTTTCGGATTTTTTTTCTGACTGCGCGAGCGTTTAACAAAATCGACGAGAGTTGTGATGTCTCGGCCAGTGGTTATCGCGCCCGCGTCCAGGTTTTCAGCAGGTGAACCGAATCTGTTGACCCAAACGGTAGGATAGCCGAACCAACTGGCGCCTACGGCGTCCCAGGCCCCAAAGGCGGCAAAGGCGATATTCTGTTTGGGTAATTTAAAGGCATCTATCCCCATTTGATAGGCGCGCGGATCTGGTTTAAACCTGCTAACCGTGTCCGTGGTGAGATAGAATTCAAATGCGTCTTCGATATCCGCGTTTTTGGTATTGATGCGCAGCATTTCTTCGGTGAGGTTTGATAGAAACGCGAGTCGGATGCCGAGATCTTTGAAGGTTTGTAAGGCTACGTTGACGTCTGGCCAAGGCTTTAGTTGTAGCCAAATACCTATTAACTGATCGCGTTTATCCGCACTGAGTTCTACTTTGAATTGCGTTGCGGTATAGGCCAGGGCATCATTGATGATCGCGGAAAAATTTTTATAGCGCCCACCATTTGTTCGCAGCCAAGTATAGGCAAATATCTTATCAAACCAGGCTTTACCAAAGGCTTCGCCTTGTTCTGGGTATAGGGTTTTTACCAAACCCAAAATGGGTCTGGGATCAAATATCGGGAATCCATCAAAGGCGATGGCTTTGATGTCAGTGTGTGGGGCGGCGGCCATGGCCGTGTTGATCAGCGGATTCGACAGGGTGAGTCCAACCGTTGTGGCGCCTGCGGTCATCGACAAAAATTGTCTACGGTTCATGGTAAATTTCCAAGTGGGTAAGTTGCTGAGGAGGCCATTAAATAGTGCACACCGCCTGCTTCCCCCGCGGGACGACTGCATGGATGCAGGAGGTAGGGCAAAGCCGGGAGCATTTGCCGAGAAGGACACGACGGCAGGGATGCCGGAGGTAGAGCAATGTAGGAGCAATTGCCGAGGATGAGGGCCGGTTTTGCCGTGGGCCCTCACCCCGGCCCTCTCCCAAAGGGAGAGGGGGAGTTTGTGTGAGGCGCTGGTAAGATTGGCCCTCACCTCGGTTATTCCCACCGGTCGGGTCAATACATATGGTAACGGAAGATGTCGTTCTTTTCATTGCAATGGACGGCCTTATAAATAGGTATTTTCTGTCAAATCTGGCGTGAGAATAATCACGTTTCTGTCACGCTAGTGTGCACCGTATAAACCAGCGTGTGTGCCCATGCCGGGCAAAAAACGCTTGACCTTACCATGGTAGGAAGGTCTAGCATGGGCCTATGCTAGACCTAAAGGAATACCCATGCCCGTAGCAACAACAGAAAATCGCGTCCCCATCGAAAATTCGGGCCGCGAATATCAGTTCAACATTCTCGGTATGACCTGTGCATCGTGCGTGGCGCGGGTGGAAAAGGCGTTGCTTGCCGTCCCCGGCGTGCGCACCGCCAGTGTCAATATCGCCACGGACTCGGCCACGGTTATCACCGACGCCGGCGTAGGGGTGGAGCCGCTCATGGCCGCGGTGCACAAGGCCGGCTACGACGTGGCCACTCAGGAGATGGGCTTGGCGATTAAAGGCATGACCTGCGCGTCGTGCGTGGCGCGGGTGGAAAAGGCACTGGCCAAGGTACCCGGTGTCGTCTCGGCCTCGGTGAATCTGGCGACCGAGCAGGCACGCGTCCAGACCCATGCCCCGGTGGCCGTTGGCGTGTTGCAACAGGCGGTATCGCAAGCGGGCTACGAGGCGACGCCGGTGTCGGATTCTGTAGAACCGTCGCCGGAATTAAAAAAGAATGCCTTGCCCGAGTGGTGGCCGGTGGCGCTGGCCGCGGTGCTGACCTTGCCTCTGGTCGCACCCATGGTGGGTATGTTGTTCGATGTGCACTGGATGTTGCCGGGCTGGGCGCAATGGGCCTTGGCCACGCCGGTGCAATTTTGGCTGGGGGCACGGTTTTACCGCGCCGGTTGGCGCGCCGTTCGCGCCTACACCGGCAATATGGACCTCTTGGTGGCCCTGGGCACCAGCGCCGCTTATGGGCTTTCGGTGTATCAACTATTTCAGCCTGGCACACAGCATTTTTATTTCGAAGCCGCGGCGGCAGTGATTACCTTGGTGCTCTTAGGTAAATGGTTGGAGACACGTGCCAAGCGTCAAACCACCGATGCCTTACGGGCACTGAATGCGTTACGCCCAGCGCGCGCCCGCGTGCGCCGCCATGGCGAGGAGTTGGACGTGCCGCTTGCATCGGTACAGGTGGGCGATCATGTGGTCATACGCCCGGGTGAGCGTGTCCCGGTGGACGGCGCAGTACGCGAGGGCCAGAGCCAGGTGGACGAATCACTCATCACGGGAGAGAGTGTGCCGGTGGACAAAATCCCAGGTGCGCGCGTCACCGCGGGGTCGATCAATGCCGAGGGCCTGCTCGTGGTGGAGACCTTGGCGGTGGGTGCGGAGACCACGCTGGCGCGCAT